>CALCPB010001017.1 GCA_937897665.1 uncultured Halomicronema sp.
CTTGCGCCAATCCCTTAGCCTGTTGAATCGGGTGAGCCGCCAGTGTCTTTAGCCGCATCCCACAGCTTGAGCCAGTTGAGGGCAACCGCTCACGACGTTGTGTGCGACACGCCTAATGATGAAACCGGTGTCGCCATTAATGACGATTTGGGCGCAGCGCGGCAGCTTGCATAACTGACTGTATTCACGTGAAATGTCTGTAGAGACATCACAACGGCCTGCGGGAACACTGGCCTGGGCAATTGTTGAAACCAGCCTCACTTTAGCAACAGGAGACAATGGTGGCGAAAGTATCTCAACTGCAAGCGATCATGGCGATCGCGACGGCGGCCGCCATTGTGCAGCCAACCGGTCGGGCGATCGCTGACACCACCGCACCAGAGGCGGCTCAACACCTGCCACCCGATTTGGCCTACGTCATCTTGCTCGATACCCGCGACGAGACGTGGCAGCATCTCGAACAATACGCCCTCGGGCAGCAGCTGCAAGCAGAGAGCGGGGCACCCCTGGATATTGGCGGCCTCCCCTTTTTGCCGACCGAACTCGATTACCAATCTGATATTGCCCCTTGGCTCGGCGACACCGTGGCAGTGGCGCTCATGCCGTTAGACACAGCCGACAGCACCCTGTCAGTCGTGACCGCGATCGCGAACCACGAGGTGTTGGTTGCCCCGATCGCCCAATCCAGTGAGTTCAGCGGGTTTATCGATACGGTCAGCGAGCTGCGCGGCACCGCACCGGCAGTCGAGACCTATCAGACGTTCGATATTCTTTATTGGCAGCCGCAAGACCTCACGCTAGAAGATGACTTCTTCACCCCACTCCCTGACGAGGCTCCCACGGACTCTGCCGCCCCGCTGCCGCTTGATCCCGCCGATCAGCAGGGAGCCGATTCGAGCCCCGAACCCTTGCCGGTAGACTCCCCGGTTTCCGATGAGGCGATCGACGAGCCGATTGAGGAGCTGCCCGCCGACTTCCCCGATCCGACAGCTGCTGACTTCCCTTTTCCCGACATTCCCGGCTTGGCGATCGCCGTGCTGCCAGACGTGGGCGTTGCCGCCGAAAACCCAGTCGCTCTGCGCACTTGGTTTGATCAGCGGCCGGAGACCGCAACCACGGCCCTCGCCACCGACGATAGATTTCTGCGGACGCTGGCCCATCCTGAATATGATGGGGCACTGGGCATTGGATACGGCAATCTATCAGAAATGGTCAAGTATTCTTTGACCGACTTGGCGGTGTCGGACCTGTTCCCTGGTGGCGCTGCTCTGCCTCCCAATATTTTTTCGCCTGATCCGGCGCAGCTGGCTGCCTTAGACATCGATAGCAGCATTGAAGTCTTGATTTATCCCACTGCTCAGGGCATTCGCGTGCAGGGACGAGGCTATTATGACGATCCGCTCTTGCAAACCTTGTTGACGATTCATGAGCCTGCCCCGCAACAGGTACTAGAGCATATTCCGGGCAATAGCTATGGCCTGTTTAGCAGTCAGGATTGGGCGGCAGCCTGGCTAGAAGCGGTCACTATTCTGGAGGCCGAGGAAGACACCAGCGCAGCTCTAGAGCAGGCTCGGAGTTTTTTCAGCCTCGCCACCGGACTTGATCTGGATCAAGATGTCTTTAGCTGGATGGATCAGGGCTTTAGTGTCTTTCTCTTCCCCACCGAAGATACGCCTCTCACCACCTTTTTACCGGGCTTGGACATTGGCCTCGGCGTCGCGTTACAAACCAGCGATCGCGCCACAGCCGAGGCCACATTAGCGCAACTCGATCAGACTTGGGGCACTGGCGTTGGCATTACGGTCGAGACTCAGGCGACCGCAACGGGGACTATCTCGAGCTGGCAGACTGACCTCGATAGCGATGGTCAGCTCGACAGCTTTTTAGGACATGGCTGGGCCAGCGACGATACGCTCATCTTGACCAGCAGTCTGGGCTCCCTCTCCAGCGTTCTATCATTAGAACCCGCTCAAGCCCTGCCAAACGCGCTGCGGTTTTTAGGCTCTACCGAAGACTTTCCCGCCGACAATCAAGGCTACGTCTTCGCTAATCTGGCCCCTATCAGAGCGCTGGCAGCCCGCTTCTTTCCGGTGATGTCGGGTGAGCCAGAATTACAAGAGTTTTCTCGCCTGCTGGGCTCGCTCAAAGCCATCAGCGGCACCCTCGCTTTTGAAGAAGACTATCTCCAGCTTGATGGCATGGTGATGTTGGCTCCTGCCACCGTCCCGTGGGAACAGCCGGAATAAGTCCGGTGCTCTGAACGCTAGGCTAAATGGGATGCCTGCATGTTCTGTGGCAAGTGGCGTCGCCATTCCGATTGGATTGCCCTGCGCTGCTCCCAGTGTCGAGGATGCCGATTACCCAAATCTTGGTTTGACGCCCCACTGCCCGCCCGTGTCTGCCACGCGGCTAATGAACCGCAGCCTTAAGCAGCGGTATTGAATGGGTGCCAGCCACCTCATCCGTGAACCGCCAGCGGATTTGATATAACGAAAAGGTTGTCAGTCCGGCGTTTTCCGTCGCGCTGCGGTATATCTGGTACTCCATTGGCTATGACTGATTTTGACCCGCCCGTGCCCCCGCCGCCGAATTTGCGCCGCTGCGTGCAGCATCTGGGCATTCCAGATCAGGCCATCCGCTGGGATCTGCTCGATCAAGCCCTGGTACATGCCTCGTCATCATCGGAGCGCAACAACGAACGTCTGGAATTTTTGGGTGACTCGGTGCTGCGATTGGCCGCCGCTGAATACCTGATGGAAAAGTATCCCAAGGCTTTGGTCGGCGAGCTAACGATGGTGCGATCGCACCTAGTCAGCGATCAAACCCTCAGCGAAATTGCCACAGCCTTGGGGCTCGAAGCGTTTTTGCAAGTGTCGAGTGCCGCCGCCGGTGATCAGGCCGCACGGCCCAAACGCTTGGCGGATGCGATGGAAGCCATTTTGGCGGTGCTGTATCTCAGCAACGGCAACCTGCAGTTAGTGCGTCCGTGGCTCGATCCTCATCTTGAAACGCTGGCCCAGCGCCTGCTCAAAAATCCTGCCGCTCACAACCCCAAAACAGCCCTGCAGGAGCTGACCCAAAAGCGCTTTAAAGTGCTGCCCGACTATCGCACCGTCGAAGCTAACCTCCTGCACGGTGATCCGGCTCGCTTTCGCTCTGAGGTCTGGTTTCGCGATCGCTGTCTGGGCTCGGGGGTGGGGGCATCGCGCAAGGCCGCTGAGCAGGCGGCAGCGCTTGAAGCCTATCGCGCTCTACAGCAGATTGAGATGCAGGCCCAGTAGGCTAGTGAGCACGAGGCTCAAAATAGCCTTTCTGAACCCAAGGATGGGGTCGTGCCTAACCCTGACTGAAAAACCTGTGTGTCCTGATGATGTGACTGAGACGCCGCTCCCTGACAGTCGGCAATCCGCCGAGGTATGGGAGCAGCTATCCGCCAATCGGCTCAAGGTGTTGAGCCAGATAGCGATGATTTAGGTCATCCCATGCTAGTACCCTTGATCCTTACGCCCTGAATCCGGCAGCCCGCTTAACAGCCAAAAACCAGGATCTACTCAGCGTTTTCTTAGGTAGATGTCCGATGCTTGGGGGGAACAGCCTTGAGGAATTCATCATGGTGAGTAAACAGAACGTTGGTGGACGAGTCCCGCTCGTATTGTTTTTGCTGCGGTTGGGCGTGTTTATTGTGATGCTGGTTTGGGCGCTCGATAAATTTTTTGCCCCCGATCATGCCAGTCAAGTCTTTGCTGCTTTTTATGGTCTTCAGGGGTTAGGGCGATCGCTGGTGTATGGCATCGGTACCGTTCAGCTCCTGCTGGTTTTAGGATTTATGGCGGGCTTCAAAAAAACCTGGACCTATGGTGCCGTGCTGCTCATGCACGGGCTGTCTACGCTGGTTTCGTTTGCCCGCTACCTCGACCCGTTTACGCCGCCTAACATTCTCTTTTTTGCCGCTTGGCCGATGCTAGCCGCCTGCTTTGGGCTGTTTTATTTGCGTGATCTTGACACCTTGTGGACTGTGGATAAGGACAAACCCCACAAACAAATCAATGTGTAGTCAGTCGTAGCGATCAATTCGCCTCGCCCAGCATCCCCGCTGCAGTGCAAGGTATTTGGGGCTGTCTCTTGCTGAAGAGACAGCCCTATTTTTTGCGCATCAGGATCAGCCACTATACGGACGCTAGGGCGATCGCTTGGTGACAATTGCGGAAAGATTTTGTCGAGGTTGGGGAGGTCTCTCAGTGGTGCCACTGAAATCAAGGAAAGCCTCTCCCTGTCTAGATTCTGCAGACCTCTGAAAGATCAAAAAAATCCGGTTTCCGGCACGGTTGAGTGAAAGAAGTTTAGAGACGTCGAGTTGGGCAGTGGGTGACCGGGATTAGGGAATGTGCCAAGGAGAAATTGATCTCGCTGGCGCGCCTTTTGACCCGCATCTGCCCCAGGCTGGGCCAGGCAAGATCGCCGGTAACGGATATCGCGATCGCTCATCCTTCGTTCTCCGGGTGTGCTTCTACCAACTGCACTCATACCGGCAACGCAAAGATCCAGACTTATGTTGAGCAATGAGCTTGTTTTCGCGGCAGAAACCTTGCCGCTGCCTGCAGCTGGAGAAGCTGAGGCACCATCGATGCTGCCTGATACCGCATTTGGTCTCAAGCAGTCACCACTGCTACCCGATTTTGAGGATGCACTTGACTCAGCGTTAGAGGAGATTGGCGGATCGTCCATCACCCTGACGTTCCTCACGGAGCCTGGGGATACCGCACAGCCCGGCGCTGACGGCGACGCTGACGACCTGCTCGGTGAGGCCACAGCCCAGCTGTGGACAGCGGCTCAGGCCGTGCTCGATAACTTTATCAGCCGCCCTGACAGCGACTCAGCCCTGGCCCTGACCTTTGGCGAAGCAGACACGACAACGACCGCTCAAGACCTGCTGCAAGGCCTCATTACTGGCCAGGCGTCGCCGCAGGTGGTCATCTTGCCGATGGCTGAACTCATGGCTCAAGGGGCCTATGCGGCTGACACTGACACGATTTTCCTCGCCCAAGAGCTGTTTGGCCCGCCCAACACCTTGCAGGTTGACCAGCCCGAACACTTACTGCGCGTCTTTGTCGAAGAACTCGGACATTTCATTGATGATCAGATCAATCTAGTCGATACACCGGGGGATGAAGGGGCACTGTTTGCCGCTCAGGTGTGGGGCGAGACGCTTTCAGCTGCAACGCTCCATGATCTCCAGAGCGAAAACGACATGACGACCCTGACCTTGGATGGGCAAACCTTTCAGATCGAACAGGCCGATTTGGGGCCGGGCACATTTACCGTTGCTGCTAACGGCCAGCTCGCGATCGAATTCTTAGCCGATAGTGGAGCCTACCGCGGTCAACTGGCAATTTTCAGTCTGGAAGGCATGGACGGGCTCGCACCAGGCTC
>CALCPB010001018.1 GCA_937897665.1 uncultured Halomicronema sp.
TGGGTAATGCTAGCCAAGAGTCACATTCAGCAAACGCCTTCGATCTTGCCATAGAGCGGGCATCTCTAGAAGCATTCTAGAAAGTTGTCGCAGGGGCGGTAAAATGAGGTGCCGATATTCACGATCCATGGGTAGCCAGCGTTATGATTTCCAGCAACGACTTGCGTACGGGCGTCAGTATCGAACTGGATGGGTCAGTTTGGCGGGTAGTTGAATTTCTTCACGTCAAGCCAGGCAAGGGATCCGCTTTCGTGCGGACGAAACTTAAGAACGTGCAAAGCGGTAACACGGTCGAAAAAACGTTTCGGGCTGGTGAAACCGTTCCCCAGGCTAATCTCGAAAAGAAGGTGATGCAGCACACCTATCGCGATGGTGAAGATCTCGTCTTTATGGATATGGAGACTTACGAAGAAGTCCGCATGAGCGAAGCACAGGTGGGCGATCGCGTGAAATATCTCAAAGAAGAGATGGAAGTCAACGTCATTCGTTGGAATGAGCTAATCCTTGAAGTGGAGCTGCCCAACGCGGTGGTGCTAGAAATCACGCAAACCGATCCGGGGGTGAAGGGCGATACGGCCACCGGGGGCACCAAACCCGCCATCGTTGAGACCGGTGCTCAGGTGATGGTGCCGTTGTTCATCTCCATTGGTGAAAAAATTAAGGTGGATACGCGCAACGATTCCTATTTAGGGCGGGAATCGTGACCCCCAAAAGCGTTTTTTGGTGGAGTCAGCTCCATCTTGTTGGTACGGAGTGCAATTAGTGGAACTGAATTTCAACGAACTGCGTGAGTTGGTCACGACCCTCAGCCAGACCGATATCTCTGAGTTGACGCTCAAAAGTGGTGATTTTGAGCTGACGCTGCGCAAGCCGGGGGCCTTTGTCATGTCCAATGTGGCATCGGAACCGCTGGTCACGCCCATGGCCCCAGTCATGCCCCAGATCGTTGATGCCGCTCATCAGCCACCGACGGCCCCGGCGGCTGCCCCAACCCCCCCGCCTTCTGTTGATTCCAACCTGGTAGAAATTACGTCACCGATGGTGGGCACCTTTTACCGGTCGCCAGCCCCTGAGGAAGCCGCATTTGTCGACTTGGGCGATCGCATCCAAACTGGGCAAACTGTCTGCATCATCGAAGCGATGAAGCTGATGAATGAGCTAGAGGCTGAAGTGTCGGGCGAAATCGTCGAGATTCTCGTCGAAAACTCCCAACCCGTTGAATTTGGCCAACCGTTGATGCGCGTGCGTCCTAACTAATATTGGTGTACAAGCTGCTAACGGATAGGGAGCCTGACGTTGGCCGCTCTAAACTCCAGCTTGCATCGCCAAGTATCCGCGTCTTTATCGATAGCGACTCGATACTTTACTGGGCATCCAAAAAACTGCTTGCCGTAGACTAAAACTCGCCATGAGCTATTTTCGGCCTGCGATTGATGAGATGACTGGCTATGTGCCTGGCGAACAACCTCAGCCAGGCACCAAAATCATCAAACTCAATACCAACGAAAATCCTTATCCGCCTTCTCCTCAGGTGATCGCCGCCCTGCAGAACTTGGATGGTGAGCACCTGAGACGCTACCCTGACCCACTGGCTCAAGAGTTTTGCCAAGCCGTCAGCGAATTTTTAGACGTTCCAGAAAACTGGATCATTGTCGGCAATGGTAGTGACGACCTGCTCAATCTGCTAGTTCGTGCGTGCGCTGAGGGCCGCGATCGCGCAGTAGTGTATCCAACTCCGACCTACGTGCTCTATCGCACGTTGTCAGCCATCCAAGCCGCCACTGTACTTGAGATTCCTTATCCGGCCAGCTGGCAATTGCCGATTGAGTCCCTGATTGCCGCCAATGGAGCCATCACCTTTGTTGCGTCTCCCAACAGCCCCTCCGGTCACAGTGTGCCTTTACCCGCTTTGCGAGAACTGGCCCAAAACACGTCAGGAATTGTCGTTATTGATGAGGCTTATGTGGACTTCGCCGAGTTTTCTGCGTTGCCGCTGGTGCAAGAGTTTGACAATGTGATGGTGCTGCGAACGTTGTCTAAAGGGTATTCGTTAGCGGGCCTGCGCATCGGCTTCGGCATTGCTAATCCTCAACTTTTAGCGGGCCTCTTTAAAGTCAAAGACAGCTATAACGTTGACGCGATCGCGATCGCTTTAGGGGCTGCAGCCATTCGCGATCAAGCTTACAAAATCAGCTGTATCGAAAAAGTTAAAGCCTCTCGAACACAGCTCAAAAAGGATTTGGCCGCGCTCGGATTTACAGTTCATGAATCTCATGGCAACTTTGTTTTAATAACTGTGCTTCAGGACAACGCCGAAGCAATTTACTTGGCCTTAAAAGCCCGAGGAATTTTGGTGCGTTACTTCAAGCAAGTTGGCCTCACCGATAAGCTACGTATTTCGGTCGGCACGGATGCAGAAAATCAGACATTAGTAGCGGCTTTAGCGGACTTGCTCTCTGATAATGCCGTCATCCACTAGCTCATGGCTAAGTACTTTTTCCCGCTAAACAGGGTTTCCAAAAGCTGGGCATTCCAATAGTACAACCCGTCTGTATCATTGAAGCGATGAAGCTGATGCAATGAACTTATGGCTGAGGTCTCTGGCAAAATTGTTGAGACTGTAGTCGAAAACTCCCAATTTGTTGAATTCGGCCAACGCCTAATACGAGTCAAGCCGAGCTAATCTACCAAAGTCATTTTCTGAGATGGTATGAGCAGTAAAAGATTCAAGGCTAACGTGTTTTTCTGGCTTCAGTGGTTTGCCGTTAGCTCCTTGGGGTGGATTTGCGGGTTTTTGATTTTCTACTTCGTTGAGCCTGCGATTATTAATCCAATCAAGTCTTTAATCATTGCAAATTCCTTGAACCGGCAATCGGGAATGTATGAGGCGTTTTATAGTACTGCCGTTTTTCAGTACGGTTTCCTTCAGTCGTCCGTTCCATCTGACTATATCGGCGTTCGACTCGCGTTTAGATATGGGTTGCTTTTTGGCACTATTCGAGGCGCCGTATTTGGTGCTGTAGGTGGAGCGGTACAGTCGTTGATGCTGCGGCGCTATCTGCCTGTCAGATTTGGTTGGATACTCGCTAGCGGACTCGCATGGGCAATCATTTGGGGCGTGTTTTGGGGGATAGCCTGTGCGTACGGTGGCAATCAGCTAGATCGCATTCTGAAACAGGAGATGCAATACGGTCTCGCTGGAGCCCTTTTCCTCAGCTGCTTGCAGTGGTGGATTTTACGTCAGCATATGTCCAAAGCCTATCGCTGGATTATTGCCACAACTGCCAGTTGGGCGATTATTCACGTGGCTACCGTCACATTCATGTGGCAAACCAGAACGGTCATTACCTTGACTCCAAATGCCATGATGTTTGGGATTTGTAATGGGGCGATTACGGGACTAGCGTTAGTTTCGTTGCACAGATTGCCAGAATCCGATAAATAGCTGCCTTAGAGTTCAATTCTTCCATCATGGCGTCAGATTCGATGCCAGCCGCCAGTTAGCTAAGAAGCCGGCACATTGATACCTGCCACAATATTGAACGACAGTATTTTCGAAGTTCGACGGAAGCTTGATGGGATTCTTTCTAAGCCTGTCTTTTGGCAAGATACTGACTCATTTTGACAGTTTTCTCAAGATTTCATTGAAACCTAACTGTGCATTTCAGAGTCTATCTCACTGATGGGGTGATTAAAGGTGATAGTCCCAAAAGTGACGTGCGCTTTTTAACTACCAGCAATATTTTCAAGCTTTTGCTGTCGCACCGAGATACTTATGACCGCAACACTTTGTTTTTGGGTCTTGATGTTGGCGTCGACCCTTGGGCGACTTAAGATTTTAGGTCTCCCCATTGGTGTCGGCTATCTTATTATTTTGTTTGTGAGCTTGGGGCTTTTTATCTGTAACAGCAGAGCTTACTGCCTAGAAATTAGCAGGCATCGCCAAGCTTTAGCGATTTCTGTCACCTTATTGGCTTTTTCTCTTTTATCTACGCTCTTAGGTCCTGATTTTGTAATGGCGCTCCGATATTACGTGAGGCTAGTACTTTATATATTGCTATTCTATGATCTCCTTTTTCTTCTGAGCATTCAGATGAAAAAGAATAGACAACATAAAACACACCCAAATCAACGCTACACCCTCGATCCTAAGGCATCATTTTTGAGTGCCTGGGTTGGTTTTTTGTTTGTTTTATCCCTCCTTGGTATAGTCGAGCTGTTTTTCCCTGATGCTTGGATTTTTACACTCAAGTATCCTAGCTTTCATCCTCGTATCGGGTCTATTGTTCAGAGTCCTAATACGTTTGGGGTGTTGATGGTGCTAGGCCTGTTTAATGCTTTCTATATTCTAAAAACGGTTACCCAAAAGAGCGCCTCAAAATTGATTTGGCCAGTCACAATAATATTTTTGAGTTCCATTATCTTGTCAGGCAGTCGGGCTGCCTTCTTACTGCTCTTGCTCGCGACTGCTGCCTACAGCAGGACAGGTAAGATGCGTCTTCTCAAGCAGGCTAAAATCTTGGTTCCAGCAGTATTAGTCATGCTGGTAATCATGGTTTTGAGTCGATATCCTGAACTGGTGACCGGAGATGCCACCGCTTTTTACCAAGCTGCATCCCATTTTTCTACATCTGCGACTTCAAGACTCTATATTTGGCAGGTGGCCGTTCAAGAGTTTTTTGAATCACCGCTCGTGGGGCAGGGGTTTGGCATATTCCCCGAAGTCATTAGTCTTCAAATTTTTGAGCGAAGTGGTCTGCATAGCCATAACTTTTTCGTGGAATTCGCAGTTTCGCTGGGTGTTGCTGGCATATTTTTGTCAGCTATCTTGACAAGAAAGATGATAGTCAGCTTGCCTAGGCTGCCTAAAATCGTCGCCTATTCACTGGTGATTGTTTTTATGTCTCAAATGGTTGACTTCTTTGCCTATGATTTGACGTTCTCAGCTTCTGCCATGTACGTGTTTGCCCTGGCTAACGCTCTGTTGGAAGGCTGATTTTGCGCTAATGAGTCAAAGGCTGGAGTCCTGAACTTCCTACTTTTTGGTCTCTTGGAAGCAATGTTAGGGGGTGAGGGGAGCGATCGCAGCGTTGGTTATCCCACTGATGCAGAAATGCGAGTTGGGTTTGCCATAACTGTAGCTGGGGGAGAAGGGACGTTGTGAGTCACAATTCCTGCTTGGTGCAGTATGTGCGTCAGTTGGGTGCGAAATTGCTCAATCGAGAAATGGGCGATCGCTTGTTCTCGCAGGTATTCAGGTTGGTAAATTCGGTCATTTAGATAAGTACCTTGCAAGATGTTGCGCAATTCCTTCGCGATCGCCTCACGGTCATGGGGATTCACCAGGCACCCCAACTGGCCATTTAACAGCGGATCAATCGCGCCATCTTGATTGCCCGCCAGAACGGCCTTGCCGCTGCTGAGTGCTTCTAAATAAACAATGCCAAAGCCCTCTCCTGTGCTGGGCATGGCAAATACATCACAGAGATTGTAGTAAGCGGGTAAGTCCTCATCCGCAACAAATCCCGGCAAAATGACATTATCTTGCAGGTCTAAATCAACGACTAATTTTTGGAGACGTTGAAGATCTTTTCCCTTACAGACCAGGACGTATTGAATATCGGGCCAATGAGCTTTTAGCTGGGGTAACAGGCGAATGATGTGTTCATACCCTTTATATAGAGGCGACTCTCCCCCCAATCGGCAAACGGTCAAAATCACCTTTTGGTCATGGGTGAGCCCATGCCGCTTTAACAAATATGTGGGTTTTGGCGCAATGTGAAAACGACTCGCGTCAAACGTGTTGACTAAGATGCGGATACGGTGAGCGGGAATCGCTTGCTCTTGCATCAGCCGCTGCCGCGTGTATTGACTTACCGCCGCAATGCCGTCCGCCTGCTGTAAAGCGGTTTGGAGCTGTCCCGACTCAACATTCCACACCTCTAACCCATGAGCGACAACCCAATACCGAATCTTGAACAATCGTTTGGCGATGGATAATGCTTTGGCGTAGTTGGCATGGGTGGCAATAAACAGCATTTGAGGATGTCGAAATGCTAGCCACAGTAGGGTCAGCGTCATCATCACGGTTTGAATTTGACGTGGCCAATGCCCAAAACAACAGAAGCGAATGCCCGGAAGTGGGGCTTGGGAGTGGGTTACATCTATGGCGCGATCGTACTTGAGTAAGGCCGTGTATTGAGCATGGGGCAAAATGACCTGGAGCTGCTCTAGCAAATTGCGCGTATAAATCTGGATTCCTCCGGTAAAGCCGAAAATGTTGGGTGCTATGCAACAAACTTGAGTCGCCATAGGTTTTCCTTATAGAATCTCGTCAAAGTTTTGGCCTCAGAATGATCAACGATGGCTGAGTCCAATAAACGTTGCTGCCTTAAACTGGCCCTGTTTTTTAAATCGGTAGACCTATCTCTAGGTAGACCTACCTCAGCTCGAATTTGTGTCCGCTAGTTGACTGGCAACTCTTCACAAGCAGTTAGTCAAAAAACTGAGAGCCTACTCTGGGTTTTGAGGAGCTAAGCCAAGGCAGACTCTAATGGATGGCCCCCATCAGGCTTGGCCGCGCCTTCGCCCGTCGTGCGCGAACTCAAAGCAGTCATAGCAAGGGGGGCACGGT
>CALCPB010001019.1 GCA_937897665.1 uncultured Halomicronema sp.
GACTGCTCATTCGTGATTGGCAGCCGGAGTCGGATGCCGCCGCGGCGATCGCCATCTACGGCAACCCCGCAGTAACGCGATGGATTGGCGATAAATCGCTGGATACAACCGTGGCTGCTGTGCAGGCGCGGCTAAAGCGCTATTGCGATCGCGCCAAAGACTTTCCAGGATTGGGCTGCTGGGCGGTGCTCGATCAGCAAGGCGTCGTGGGCACCGTGCTGCTGATGCCCCTGCCGAATCGGGAGAACGCCCCCAGCGGCAAGATCGAAATTGGCTGGCACTTGCGGCCCGAAAGTTGGGGGCAGGGCTATGCGACAGAAGCCGCTCAGGCGGTGGTGACCTATGGCTTTGACACCCTGCAGCTGGATCAGATTTATGCTGTGACGCTGCTCGACAACGATCGCTCGGTCAAGGTGACGCAGCGGTTGGGGATGACGGAGTTGGGTATTAGCCACGACTACTATGGGGGGCACGAACTGCGGCTGTTTTGTCGTCCAGCTAATGCTGAGCCGGCGCGGTGATCGGGCAGGCGAGGCTAATTCGAGCGCCCAAAGGCTAAACGAATTAGGAAAATCCAAGAAAATCTCCCCATGCAGGAGATTTTAAAGCTACGCTTAGTGGAGAGTTTGAGGGCTGGGCCTGATCGTTATGTTGAGTAAATTTTGTGCGGTCGTCTTGGCCATCGTGGCCACTGCCGCTTTGTGGTCGCTACAACCCACGACTGCTTGGGCCGGAGCCGCTGAAGGCACGCAGGTCTTTAAGGCCAATTGCGCAGCCTGTCATGCCCTCGGCACTAACCGCATCATTGTGGGCAAAAACTTGCAGAAAAATGCCCTTGAAAAGTACGACATGTATTCGCAAGAGGCGATCGTGTATCAGGTGACCAATGGTAAAAACGCCATGCCGCCCTTTGGCAATCGGCTCACCCCAGAAGAGATCGAGTCCGTGGCTGACTACGTGCTGGAGCAAGCGGATCTAGGCTGGCCTGCCTAAGGCAATCTTCGTTCACCTCGTTTAACAGCGTTTCATACGAACCTCGCCCGTCAGAGAGATATTTTTCTGACGGGTATTTTTTCGGTCGGTTGACGGCATTCCTCACGAACGGGTGTCAGCGTCATAATGACGAGGGGGCTGACCGAGTCCGAGATGAATTTTGCAGCAGTATGAAGCGGTTTACAGAGCTTTTTCAGGCGATCGACGCCACCACCTCGACGAACGCCAAGGTCGAGGCCATGCGCCAATACTTCGTTACGGAGACCCCGGCCAACGCCGTATGGGCACTGTACTTGCTGCTGAACAAAACGCGGCGGCGGCTGGTCACCTCGCGGGTGCTGCGCGACGTTTATCTCAGTATTTCGAATCTGCCGGAATGGCTGTTTAAAGACTGCTATGCCCACGTAGGCGATTCGGCTGAGGTGATCGCCCTGCTGCTGCGCGATACCCCCTTGCAGGGTAGCTCCGCCGCTGATGTGCCTTTACATGAGTGGATGGAGCAGATTATTCCCCTCGTAAAGCAAGTTGAATCGGAGGCAGAGCGCCATGAGCTGATTGTGTCTTGGTGGCGATCGCTCGACGATGCCGAAATCTTTGTGCTCAACAAGATGCTGACCGGTGCTTTTCGGGTGGGGGCGTCGGCCAAGCTGGTGATCAAGGGGCTGGCCGCTGCCTCCGAGATTCCCGAGGCGGTGTTGGCCCATCGCCTGATGGGTGACTTTGAGCCCACCGTCGAGTTTTACGCCAATTTACTTAGTCAGGAGGCGATTGAAACCGCTCCCAGCCAGCCCTATCCGTTCTTTTTAGCTTCGCAGATTGACGAAGCAAAATTCCGTGAGGAGGACATGTCTCACTGGCTGGCGGAGTGGAAGTGGGACGGCATTCGCGCCCAGGTGATCAAACGGGCCGATGAGGTGTTTATTTGGTCGCGGGGGGAAGATTTGGTCACCGAACAGTTTCCCGAAGTGGTGGAAGCGTTTCAGTCTTTTCCCAATGGTCACGTGTTGGATGGCGAGATTCTCTGCTGGCAAGGCGATCGCCCCCTCAGCTTCAACCATTTGCAAAAGCGCTTAGGTCGCAAGCGCGTCACCAAAAAGGTAATGGCCGAGAGCCCGGTTCACTTTGTCGCCTACGACCTGTTAGAGCAGGCGGGTCAAGATATTCGTGAGCAGCCGCTGCGCGATCGCAAAGCCCAACTAACTGACCTGCTGGCAGCTCAGGTGGATGACCGCATCAGTCGGTCACAGCCATTAGCGTTTGACTCGTTTGATGACTTGGTGGCGCTGCGGGCGCGATCGCGGGAGACCGGGGCCGAAGGACTGGTACTCAAAGCCTGGGACAGTCCTTATCTGGTGGGTCGCAAGCGCGGCTACTGGTGGAAATATAAGGTTGATCCGATGACGTTGGATGCCGTGCTGATCTACGCTCAGGCGGGCAGCGGCAAACGCGCCAACCTGTTCACCGACTACACCTTTGCCTTGTGGAAAGCAGACGAACTGGTGCCCTTTGCCAAAGCCTATTCCGGCTTAGACAATCGAGAAATTGACAAGCTCGACAAGTGGATTCGCCGCCACACCGTCGAGCGCTTTGGCCCCGTTCGTTCGGTGCAGCCGCTCCATGTGTTTGAAATTGGCTTTGAGGGCATCGCTGAATCTAAGCGTCACAAGTCAGGCATCTCCGTACGCTTTCCCCGCATTTTGCGCTGGCGTGATGATAAACCGGTGGCCGAAGCCGACACCCTCGAAACGGCTCAGGCATTGCTGAACGCTTATCAATAAATCGTGCTTCCGCTGGCAACGACTGCCTAGACAAAAGGTTGACTC
>CALCPB010001020.1 GCA_937897665.1 uncultured Halomicronema sp.
GACTGCCAAGTCGGCTGTTGATCAGGCGATTGATGATGCGAATGCGTGGATTAATTACCCGCGCTTGGGTCAAAATCGCCAGGTTGAGCGCATCGTCTGACGACATGAGCAAGAGCGCTGTGGCGTCACGAATGCCGGCTTGAATGAGAATTTCAGGTGATCGCAAATCACCGACAATAATGCCGTCGTCTTCTCGGGGAAGAGTGCTGATGCCCGTCACCAGCACTCCCTGCCGCTTCAGCAGTGAGAAAACTCGATAGCCCGTATTGCCCAACCCGCAAACAATAATTTTCGGCTTCATCTCGCGCAATGATTCAAAGCGTGGGACTTGACAATACTCTCGCACGTTGGTTCCCAATATCTATTCATACTCTGTAGCCTAGGGTTAAAAACGTTGTAGCTTGAGATACGGCAGGGGCGGATTGCCGCAATTTTAATGTCTGCCGATCACCCCGAGGGGATGCTACTCAGCTTGACGGGGCGGGATGGTTTGGACGTCAACCTATCGCCTCTCTACTGAATGTTGATGTCTACTTCATTTCGCCTCGCGCATCCCTAAGTCAGATGTCGGTCTTCCCACCTTCAAAACCACCCACGTCTAAAAATCCCGCACATCACAAAAGGGCTGCCTCTTCACCAGAGAAGAGGCTGCCCTTTTGCCATCCAGTGGTACTGCTCTAAAGCGCGGGGGAACCGGTTTCAGCAACCGGTGACGACAGCGCAATCGGTTGAGTGGGTTGAGCCGTATTCGCGATCGCCGCCTTAAGAAAGGGCGTATGACTAATCGAATTATTCGCCAGCGTAAAGAGCGGATTCGAGAGAATCCCTGCCAGCGACGTGGCGACTACCGCCAAAATCAAGCTCACCTGCAGCGGTCGTAGACCCGGCAGATCCCAGCGCACGGGCGGATAGTTTTTGATCACGTCGGACATTTCTTGGGGTTCTTTGACTACCATCATCTTGACCACACGAATGTAGTAATAGATGGAAATCACGCTGGTAATCAGACCGACCAGCACCAAACCGTAGGCCCCCGCCTGCCAGCCGGCCCAAAAGATGTAGAGCTTACCAAAAAAGCCCGCCAGGGGAGGAATGCCCCCCAACGACAGGAGACAAATGCTCAAACACAGGGTCAGCAGCGGATCTTTTTGGTAGAGACCGCTGTATTCACTAATCTGATCCGTACCTGTCCGCAATGAGAAGAGGATGACGCAGGTAAAGCCCCCCAGGTTCATAAACAGATAGATCAGCAGATAGAACACCATGCTGGAATAGCCCGCTTCGGTGCCGACCACCAAACCAATCATCAAAAAGCCCGCCTGGGCGATCGATGAGTAGGCCAATAGTCGCTTCATGCTGGTTTGGGCCAAGGCAACCACGTTACCCAGCACCATGCTGAGCACCGCCAGTGCCGTAAAGACAAAGTGCCATTGCTGTGACACGAGGGGGAAAACCGTCACCAACAGACGAATGGCTAACGCAAACCCGGCCGTTTTAGAGCCCACCGAAAGGAAAGCCACCACCGGGGTGGGCGACCCTTCATACACATCAGGACTCCACTGGTGAAAGGGCACGGCGGCAATTTTGAAGGCAATGCCTGCGATCGCAAACACTAAGGCAACAACCAAACCAATCGGGGCCGTGCTCCCCGTGGTGACAAAACTGGCGGCAATATCGCCGAGCTGCATCTTGCCACCCGATAGCCCGTACAGCAGTGAAATGCCGTAGAGGAAAATGGCGGAACTAGCAGCCCCAATCAGCAGGTACTTCAGCGCCGCCTCGTTCGAACGAGGATCACGCTTCATATAGCCGGTCAGTAAGTAAGAGGAGATACTGAGCGTTTCTAGCGAGACAAAGATCGTGACGAGGTCGTTGGCCCCCGACAAAAACATGCCGCCCAGGGTGGCCGTCAGCAAAATCACCAAAAATTCTGCCAGGGCGGTGCCAGATTGCTCGACGTAGCGAATTGACATGGGCACCGTAGCCGCCGCCGAGAGCACGATGATGCCGCGAAAGACAATACTCAGGTCATCTCCCATGTAGCTGCCTAAGAAGCTTAAGGGAGTGGCCGTATCCCACTGGTAAACTAAGGCGACCACGGCTCCCAACATCCCGGCGATGGTGAGATAGGGCGTCCAGCGCGACGAAGCGCGACCGGCAATGAGGTCACTCACCAACACGATCAACAGAGTCGCGACCACAATTCCTTCAGGGAGAATAATGCCCACGTTGAGCTGGGAGGCAATATTCGAAACGTCCATCCGGCTGACTGCTCCAACGAGATAAGTAATAGATTGACCGCGAAAGCGGCGTCACTGCCAGCAAAAGTCGCTGGCGATCGCCAACCTTCAGGGTTCCACTGGCATATTACCCTGGGAACCGGCGTTTCGGGGTATCTCTCGGGGTATGAGTTCTGACTATGGTTGTAATTAACCGCCACCAGACTGGCCGATGACCACCATCCAGCTCCCAATACCAGCTCAGGCCTGCAATACCAAAGTCTGAATCCTTCCCATCACCCGTTTTTGAAGCAAAAGATGTGGGTATTCTCGGGAGCAAATGCGCTAACTTCGACTTAGCGATCGCGAAGAGATGTGCTAGGAGTGAACAGAAGATGGGATAAAAAACCGAGTTATTCAGCTGTGAAACTGAAATCTTAGTTAACAATCCTTTCCGAATGCTCCGCTTATTCGCTAACGTCACGGAATCTAGGAACCCCCTAACGATTATCTATGTCCACCCTCGTCATCGTTGAGTCGCCCACCAAGGCCAAAACTATTCGCAACTACCTGCCGCGCGGGTATCGGGTTGAAGCCTCAATGGGGCACGTGCGCGACTTGCCGCGATCGGCGAGCGAAATTCCGGCGGCGGTCAAGGGCGATAAGTGGGCTCAACTGGGGGTAAATCCCGAGGCGGATTTTGAACCGCTGTATGTCGTCCCCTCCGATAAAAAGAAAGTTGTTAAGACGCTCAAAGACGCGCTCAATAATGCCGATGAGCTGGTACTCGCGACTGACGAAGACCGCGAAGGCGAAAGCATTAGTTGGCACCTACTGCAGATTTTGAAACCCAAAGTGCCGATCAAGCGCATGGTGTTTCACGAGATTACCGAAGAGGCGATTCAGCAGGCACTCGACAACTGTCGCGACATTGACGATCAGCTGGTGCGGGCGCAAGAAGCTCGCCGCATTTTGGATCGACT
>CALCPB010001021.1 GCA_937897665.1 uncultured Halomicronema sp.
CTAGCTTGCCGTTTTGCCCTGTCCCACCTTTCTCCTTCAGACTTCCTATACTCTTACTAAAGCTGTCCACCAAGATTCAGAGGTTGGTTTTTTATGCGATTGCTACACACAATGCTGCGCGTAGGGGATTTAGAAGCGTCTAAGAAGTTTTACTGCGACATTCTCGGCATGCAGCTGTTGCGCCAAAAAGACTATCCCGGCGGCAAGTTCACCCTGGCATTTGTGGGCTATGGCGATGAGTCTGATCACAGCGTGCTGGAGCTCACCTACAACTGGGAAACCGACAACTATGATCTGGGCGACGGCTATGGTCACATTGCTTTGGGCGTAGATGATATCTACGGCACTTGTGAAGCCATCAAAGCTCAAGGGGGCAACGTAGTGCGTGAACCTGGCCCGATGAAACACGGTTCGACCGTCATTGCCTTTGTGCAAGACCCCGATGGTTACAAGGTGGAGCTAATTCAGCTCAAAACTCACAGCTCTACCCAGACTGCCGAGCAGCCCGCAGCTCAAGCAGTTAGTTAGGAACTGTCGGACTGTTGCAATCACGGGCGACAGAGCTAGCAAAATGACGAACTCAGTCTCTTACTGAGTTGATGGAGCCGGCGTGCAGGTGCTCGTTCACCAAGTGGCTATGCTTACCGAAGGTGGCTATGCCCAATTGATGACGCGTTCTGGCGATAAAATCAACACCCCAAAAGTTGCTTAAGCCCTACAAAAAGGGACGGTTGAGCCAGCAAATCTGAGAAAAAATGCCACCTTGACCGTCCCTATTTAGCTAACTTATCGAAAAAACTTGCCCATTGGAGCTCACTTGAACTGAGGTAAGCCAATTTTAACTCGTCGAGACAGGAGGTAGAGACCACCACCGCCCAGACCAATGGCGACGGTACCTCCTACTACAATCAACCATAGAGGTACTGGCCAACCTTGCTGCTCGCTAGTCGCCTTCTGGGATTTACTGAGGTAGCCTTGCACGTAGGGATAGTCTGGGTTGATTTCACTCACTTGGCGGAAGGTTTTCAGGGCCTGGGGAAACCGTTCTTTGTCAAACTGACTAACTCCCTCTTGATAAAGTTGAGAGATGTCGCTCAGGGCCGGTTCGACATCAGCCTCATCCAAAAATTCTTCGACGACATTGATGGGAATCACAAAGTTGACCCCTTCAACCTTGCCACCGGTTGCTGGATCAACCTTGCCAAAGGTGGCGATGCCGATCGCCTCACCAGCTTCATTGAAAACAGGACCGCCACTATTGCCGCTATTCATCGCCGCATCGGTTTGCAAGATGTCCCAACCGTCAGACATCGTTTTGCGAGCGCTGACTAACCCAGCAGTTAAGGAGGGTTCTAAGGTTTCGGACTCGTCGAGGGTACCAGCACCCGGATACCCCAAGATGAAGATGCGATCGCCTGCCGTCAAATCACTGTCTTGCCCCAGACTCACAGTTGGCATGCTGTCAGCCTGAATTTTGAGCACGGCCACATCCTTACCGGGGGTCGGTTCACCCATCGCTTCAACCGTTGCCTTGTGACCTTCTTCTAAGACCTCATCAAGCGTGGTGACACCGCCCATTGCCGCATAGATATCGGTCTCCAGGGCATCCAAATTCATATAGTGGGCGTAGTATTCGACATGGGCATTTAAGCAAAGCTGGGTAAATTCTTCAGTCCCCATCAAAGCGCCAATCGCGTCTTGAGAGAAACCGTCAAAGCCATCCCAAACGATTTGGCAGCTGTCATAAGCCACATCTTCTAGCGCATAATCAGCGAGCGAAAATTTCAAATCGTCTTGCTCTGATGAAACCACATGGGCATTGGTCACCAAATAGCCATCTTCGGTCACGGCTAAGGCTGACCCTGTTGTACTGATCTCAGCTGATTGGTAGATAAGTTCATTTAAGGGCGCAAAGTAGTACAGTGGATCTCCCATGACTTCAGCAATGACCGTGACCAAGGCCTGCTCTTCAGACATACTGCCTTCCTGTTGCAGCGCGGCAGCCAACTCGTCCAGCCTGGCATCATCTAAGGTGTAATCAGGAACTGAGAATTCTGCCTTATGCACCGTCTGAATCATGACGGTGCCGGGTTTGTTGTGCTCGGTGAGCTGCCCCGGGCTCAGGCTTTCAGTTTTGGCACAACCAGCCAAAAAAGAAGCTAGCAAACCAACTGCGGTCAAGGGCTTAAGGATCGTTTTCATGGGAGCTATTCCTCTAAAAAACAAGTGCGTATGCAATAATGCCTTGGGGAAAGTTGAGCTGTTTAACTGAATGGCAGAAGCTAAAATCGCGACTCAAGAAAGTCTAAATAGACTCATTCAGGCCTGATTTTGACAGTTCATATTGGCGATCTCAATGACGTTTCCGGATAAACAACCTAAGGCTGTGAGCCTCATGACACTCATCTTTTAGACTGACTGCCTGGCCCGTCACCAGTGCCAAAAGAAATTGCATGAGATTAAGGTCAGTGGCAAGCGAAAAACTCATAGAAACCACCGATTGCTGTCTCATTCATCCTAGATTTTCGATCACAGTGCCTAGACAGAGGTTTCTGCGAGCATGCTTGCACTTTCATGCGAATTACTGTTCACCAATCAAGTCATCAATTCACAAGTTTTTTTCTGCTAAGAAAAGGAAAGCTGGTCACTCACCCAGCTGTTTATTGAAGTCTTGACCCGGCTTTCAGGCGCTCACCCCACAGACCCGGCGAGATTCCATGAAGCACCGATGAACCACGTTAGAATTATCAGCAGGCTTAAGTTTCAGGCCTGATCAGGGGTTGGGTGCAACGGCGCTGACACTGAAGAGGACGCCCCGCCGAGATAGCCTGAAACACTAAAGCACTTAAGGATTTTTACTTAGTCGCGCTCCGTTGTCGATTACTCCACTATGCAGCCCACTGATCCAGACAAGTTCACGACCAAAGCCTGGGACGCGATCGTTGAAGCCCAAACGGTGGCTCGCCGCTTTAACCATCAATATATGGAAGCTGAGCACGTCATGGTGGCGCTGCTGGAACAGAAAGACGGTCTCGGCAACACAATTCTCACCTAAGCCGGTATAGAAGTTGAACTGCTGCTCAAAGAGATTGAAACCTTTGCCCGGCGGC
This sequence comes from uncultured Halomicronema sp., assembly GCA_937897665.1. Lineage (GTDB taxonomy): Bacteria > Cyanobacteriota > Cyanobacteriia > Phormidesmidales > Phormidesmidaceae > Halomicronema. Next base: position 3,111 of record CALCPB010001021.1, read on the forward strand.
AAGCGCGTGTGCGGCTGGCGGCAGACAGCAATTTGTATTTAGGTAAAAGCCTCGATCGCATGTTAAATCAGGCCGAAACGAGCCGCCAGGAAATGGGGGACACCTTCATCTCAGTCGAGCATGTGCTGCTGGGCTTTGCCGAAGATGAACGCATTGGTCGGCGGCTATTGCGCGGCTTTGACATCGGCGGGCCGGAGCTGCTGACCGCGATCAAAGCAGTGCGGGGACGGCAAAAAGTCACCGATCAAAATCCCGAAAGTCAATATCAGGCGCTCGAAAAATTTGGCCGCGACCTGACCGAGTCGGCCCGTGAGGGGCATCTCGACCCGGTGATTGGCCGCGACGAAGAAATTCGCCGGGTGATTCAAGTATTGTCACGGCGCACTAAAAACAATCCGGTGCTAATTGGGGAGCCCGGTGTCGGCAAAACAGCGATCGCCGAAGGCTTGGCTCAACGCATTATTAACGGCGACGTGCCGGAATCGCTGAAAAACCGGCAGCTGATCTCGTTGGACATCGGCGGGTTGATTGCGGGCGCCAAATATCGCGGTGAGTTTGAAGACCGCTTGCGATCGGTGCTTCACGAAGTCACCGAGTCTGATGGGCAGGTCGTACTGTTTATCGATGAACTGCATACCGTCGTCGGAGCCGGGGCAGGGCAAGGCACGATGGATGCTGGCAACTTGCTGAAGCCGATGCTGGCCCGGGGCGAATTGCGCTGCATTGGGGCCACCACCCTGGATGAATATCGCAAGCATATTGAAAAAGATGCCGCGCTAGAGCGTCGCTTTCAACAGGTTTATGTCGAACAG
>CALCPB010001022.1 GCA_937897665.1 uncultured Halomicronema sp.
GTAAAGCACATCAACCCCATAGGTTTGGATGCAGAAAACTCCCACCACGATGGGAATCAACGACAGCAAGCTGTAGGAGAAAAGGATTAGCCTTTTTCTATTGGCATCTGTTAATTTCAGCCCGAGGTTCATTGTGATCTCGCTGCAAGGGGTTGATTTAGGTGAGTTCTAAGACACAGTCATCGCCAATCATAAATCGCGAGGCTTTAGGTCGCTTGGGGCTGTGAACGAGCCGAGCCCGGCGGCCAATCAGACTATCGACAATGCGCTGATGCAGTTCTTCAATCACAGCGCCTTCGAGCACGACACTGTGATCCATTTCAATGTCAACCATTCTGACGCCATCGGCAATACTGCTGTAAGACCCGATGAAGCAGTTTTCAATATGACAGTTTTGCCCAATCGCCACGGGTCCTCGAATCGTTGAATTAATAACTTTGCTATTAGCACCAACGCGAACGCGACCGCTGATTTGAGTCGTCTCATCAATGTGTCCAGCGATTTCACTGCCTGGCGTTTCATCCAAAATAATTTGATTGGCGGCTAAGAGATCATCTTTTTTGCCTGTATCAAGCCACCACCCCTGCAAGGGTTGTGCCATGACGGCTTTGTCGGCATTGACTAAGGCTTGAATCGCATCTGTAATCTCAAGTTCGCCTCGGTTAGAAGGTTTTAGACCTTCAATGACAGTGTGGATGGTGGTGGAAAAGAGATAGACCCCGACTAGGGCTAGATCCGAAGGAGGATTTTGAGGCTTTTCGAGCAGCTGCGTGACTTGACCTTGATCGTCAAGCACCGCAACCCCAAAGGCGGTGGGGTTGGGCACCTGCTTCAACAGAATCAAGGCATCTAACGACTGTTTGACGAATTGGTCAACAAAGCTGGTGAGGCGATCGCGAATCAGGTTATCGCCCAAATACATCAGAAACGGCGAGTCTTGCAAAAAGGGCTGGGCCACCTTCACGGCGTGGGCTAACCCGTCGGGGCTGCTTTGCAAAATGTAGGTAATCTGAGCGCCAAACTGAGTACCGTCGCCGGTAGCCTGGCGAATGGCGTCCCCGGTTTCAGGGCTCACGATGATGCCAATGTCGGTGATTCCAGCCGCGACGATCTGCTCAATGCCGTACCAGAGAATCGGCTTATTCACCACTGGCACCAGCTGCTTGGCGCCCGTATAGGTCAAGGGGCGCAAACGCGTGCCCCGGCCCCCTGACAAAATTAGCGCTTTCATATCCATGACGGTTTGATCGGCAGTTAAGGCTGCGACAGGGTCGGCAGATAGTCTCTGAGCATGTGCCTCAGACTCAGACGCCAGTGGGGGGCGGTTTGGCCAATCAGGGCTGCGAGTTTCTCGCCAGCAAGCACGGAGTATGCTGGTCGCTTAGCCGGAGTGGGGTAGCGATCGCTCGTGATTGGCTTCACCTCAGTGACCGTCAGCGGTAATGCTAACAGTGCGGCTTCTTCAAAAATGGCAACTGCGAAATCATACCAGCTTGTGACGCCGCTGTTGGTGAAATGGTAAGTGCCAAAGGTGGCAGCGGTTAATTGGGGGATTAGCAGCACTACAGCCTGAGCAATATCTTCAGACCAAGTCGGACTGCCGACTTGATCGTAGACGACATTTAGCGTCGGCCTTTCGGCCCCCAAGCGTAGCATCGTTTTGACAAAATTGCCGGAGCCTGCCACGCCATACACCCATGCGGTTCGTAAAATTGCATGCTGCTCG
>CALCPB010001023.1 GCA_937897665.1 uncultured Halomicronema sp.
CAGTAGCGAAAAACCGTTTTGACCGATTCGATCTGTTCGGCAGTTGGGGGATTGGTGTTCTCCAATAGATAGGGCAAGCCCAATTCTTTCCACTTGTATTCGCCCATTTTGTGAAAGGGCAGCACTTCGACTTTTTTGACACCTTGCAAAGTGGCAACAAACTGCGCTAGACCCTCCACGTTGGCGCGATCGTCTGTCAGACCGGGCACCAGCACAAACCGCAGCCACATGGGATGTTGGGTGGCGCTTAGGTGGCGAGCGAAGTGCAGGGTAGGGGCGATCGCCACATTGGTGACGCGGTGATAAATCTCGGGGTCAAAGGACTTAATGTCGAGCAGCACCAGGTCGGCGTAATCTAAGACGGGTTTGGAAGCCTCGAAGTCAGGAAAGCCGGACGTATCCAGCGCCGTGTGGATGTTGAGCAAGCGACAACGGCGAAAGATTTCGCGCACAAACTCAGGCTGCAGCAGCGGTTCGCCGCCGGTCACCGTGACGCCGCCGCCGGAGTAGGTGAGGTAGGACTGATAGTGCTGGATATCCTCTATCAGCTCATCCACGGTGACGATTTTGCCGCCGAGCGGATCGCGGGTGTCGGGATTATGGCAATACTGGCAGCGCAGCAGACAGCCCTGGGTGAAGATAACGTAGCGTAGCCCTGGCCCATCGACGGCGCTGCTGGTTTCGACGGAATGGATGCGGCCTTGATGGGTTGAATGCAGGTCGGGCAGCGGGGGATGGTGCGGAACTGGCAAGGGTGAAGGCATAGCGGTGATGGCGAAGGGGCGAGGCATTGGGTGAACAACGTTTGGAATTATCCATTACGTTCATGCCCCAATGCCTCGCCCGTACGGGCGGTGATGGCGTTGTTCTGATGGTCGGAGGGCGATCGCCGGATCCTGTCGATCACGGAGCGATCGCCCGCCACCAAAGGGTCAGATCCGTTCGTGGAAGGTGCGGCTAATCACGTCGAGCTGCTGCTCGCGGGTCAGTTTGATGAAGTTCACCGCATAGCCCGACACGCGAATCGTCAGCTGCGGGAAGTTTTCCGGATGCTCCATCGCCTCTAGCAGGGTCTCGCGGTTGAGGGCGTTGATGTTGATGTGGTGACCCGTATCGTGGAAGTAAGCATCCAGGACGCCCACCAGGTTATCGACCTGCGCGGGGGGCGTTTTGCCCAATGTGCCCGGCAGAATCGAGAAGGTGTAGGAAATGCCGTCTTGAGCGTGCTCGTAGGGCAGCTTAGCGACGGAGGCACAGGCCGCGATCGCCCCGTGGGTGTCGCGCCCATGCATTGGGTTAGCACCCGGCGCAAAGGGTTCGCCCGCCTTGCGGCCATCGGGGGTGCTGCCGGTCTTTTTGCCATACACCACGTTAGAGGTAATGGTCAAAATCGACTGGGTAGGCACCGCCTGGCGATAGGTGGGGCGCTGGCGAATCAGGTTCATAAACTGTTCCATCACGCCTGCCGTCAAGCTATCGACGCGATCATCGTTGTTGCCAAAGACGGGGAAATCGCCTTCGATGTCGTAATCCACTGCGAGGCCGTCCTCATTGCGTAGCACCTTGACCTGCGCGTATTTGATCGCCGAGAGGGCATCGCCCACGACTGATAGCCCGGCAATGCCGCAGGCCATCGTGCGATAAACGTCGCGATCGTGCAGAGCCATCTCGATCCGCTCATAGCTGTACTTGTCATGCATGTAGTGGATCACGTTCAGCGTGTTGACGTAGGTTTTGGCTAACCAGGCCATCATTTCGCTGAACTTGGCCATGACTTCGTCGTAGTTCAACACGTCGCCGGTGATGGGGGCGATCGCCGGGCCGACCTGCTTGCCAGATTTTTCATCCTTGCCGCCGTTGATGGCGTACAGCAGCGCCTTGGCCAAATTGACCCGAGCACCAAAAAACTGCATCTGCTTGCCAATCCGCATGGCTGACACGCAGCAGGCAATGCCGTAGTCATCGCCATACAGCGGTCGCATCAGATCGTCATTTTCGTACTGAATGGCGCTGGTATCGATCGAGGTTTTGGCACAAAAGCGCTTAAACGGCAGCGGCAACTGCTCTGACCACAGCACCGTGAGGTTGGGTTCCGGCGCTGGCCCCAGGTTATATAGAGTCTGCAGCACGCGGAAGCTGTTTTTGGTGACCAGCGGCCGCCCATCTTCGCCGATGCCGCCGATGCACTCCGTCACCCAAACGGGATCGCCGGAGAACAGCTGGTTGTAGTCGGGGTGCCGCAGAAAGCGCACCATCCGCAGCTTGATCACCAAATGGTCGATCAATTCCTGCGCTGCCGCCTCAGTCAGAGTGCCTGCCGCCAGATCGCGCTCAATGTAGATATCGAGGAAAGTGGAAATCCGCCCCAACGACATGGCCGCGCCGTTTTGCTCTTTGACCGCGCCCAGATAGCCGAAGTAAGTCCACTGCACGGCTTCTTGGGCGGTCAGCGCGGGCTGGCTAATATCGCAGCCGTAGCTCGCTGCCATCGCCTGGAGTTCACCCAAGGCACGAATCTGCTCGCTGATTTCTTCACGCTGCTGAATCACCGTTTCGGTAATGGCATCGACCTCTAGGGAGGTGAGCTGCTCCCGCTTGTCAGCAATTAGGCGATCGCAGCCATAGAGGGCCACGCGGCGATAATCGCCAATGATGCGACCACGACCGTAGGCGTCCGGCAAGCCGGTGATGATGCCCGAGTGCCGCGCCAAGCGCATCTCTTGGGTATAGGCATCAAACACGCCGTCATTGTGGGTCTTGCGATATTTGGCAAAGATTTCCTGGGTCCCTGCATCCAGCTGGTAGTCGTAGGCTTCTAACGACTTTTGCACCACCCGCACGCCGCCATTGGGCATGATCGCTCGCTTCAGCGGCTGATCAGTCTGCAGGCCGACGATTTGTTCGAGGGACTGGTCGACGTAGCCTGGCGCGTGGGCCGTAATGCTCGATGGCACTTTCGTATCGACATCAAGAATACCGTGGGCTCGCTCTTGCTTCATCAGGTCGCTGACCTGCTGCCAGAGAGCTTGAGTGCGATCGGTAGCGGGGGCCAAAAACGTCGCGTCGTCTACATACGGTGCGTAGTTGCGTTGAATAAAGTCACGGACGTCGATGGTGTGAGTCCACTCGCCGGACGTAAAGCCCTGCCAGGGATCGAGGCGGTTCGGAGCGGCAGTCGAAGCGGTGTTGCGAATTGGCGTGGAAACCATGGGATAACCTCCTGTAAAAGGTGGAAAGGGTAACGAGTAGAAGAGGCGTCGGGGCAAGGCCGTCAATGAATAAATTTTGAGGTCATTCCAGAACCATCGGTCTGACGGCCTCGCCCGCACGGATGTGGCTGGGATTAACCTGTCGGCTGCAGTTCGGCGGGATCAGAGGGGGGCGGGCTAGCAGAGGGAGCCGCCCCGTCAATATCGGTCCGCAGCGGCGAGTGCCCCAGGTAAGCATCGACGAGCAGCTGCTTCAAATCGCTAATGAGCGGATAGCGCGGATTCGCCACCGTACACTGGTCGTCAAACGCCTGATCGGCCACCAGATCGAGCTTGGCGAAGAAGGTCTCCTCCGGCTCTGTCATGGCTTCGCGAATCGAAGTAGGAATCTCGAGCTGCCGCTTCAAATCTTCGATCGCAGCAATTAGCGCCGCTACCTTGTCGTCCTCGCAGATTCCGGGGAGCCCCAAGCCCTCGGCAATGCGGGCATAGCGATGCTTGGCCTCGGGATACTTGTACTGCGAGAAGGTGGCCTGCTTAAAGGGCGCGTCGGTGGCGTTATAGCGAATCACGTGGGAAATCATCAGGGCATTAGCCAGGCCGTGGGGAATATGGAAGGTGCCGCCCAACTGGTGCGCCAGTGAGTGGCAGATGCCCAGGAAGCTGTTGGCAAAGGCCATGCCCGCGATCGTAGAAGCGTAATGCACCTTCTCCCGCGCTTCGGGATCGTGCGCCCCCTGGTGATAGGCGCGGGGCAGATATTCAAACAGCAGCTGAATCGCTTCGAGCGCGAGGCCGTTAGTGAAATCCGAGGCCATCACCGACACGTAGGCTTCGAGCGCATGGGTAAGGGCATCAACGCCGCCATAGGCCGTCAGCCGCTTCGGCAAGTTCAGCACCAAGGCCGGATCGACGATCGCCATCGTCGGTGTCAGGGCATAGTCCGCGAGGGGATACTTGATGCCTACCCGATGATCGGTGACCACGGCAAAGGGAGTAACTTCCGAACCGGTGCCCGACGTGGTGGGAATCGCCACCATCACGGCTTTCTCACCCAGGGGCGGCAGCTCATAGACCCGCTAGCGGATATCCATAACGCGCATGGCCAGCCCCTCAAACTCGATTTCGGGGTGCTCATACATGAGCCACATCACCTTGGCGGCATCCATCGGCGAGCCGCCGCCCAGCGCGATAATCACGTCAGGGTGAAAGGAGTTCATCAGCGCCAAGCCCCGCTGTACGGTATCCAGCGAGGGATCGGGCTCCACATCATAAAAGATGTCGTAGGCCAGCCCCACCTGCTTCAGCGCTTCTTCTAACCCGGCGGTCATGCCCAGGTCGTAGAGCGGCTTGTCGGTCACGATAAAGGCCCGCTGCTTACCGGCCAAATCTTGAATGGCCACCGGCAGTGCCCCATATTTGAAATAGACCTTGGGCGGCACGCGGAACCACAGCATGTTTTCCCGGCGTTCGGCCACGGTTTTAATGTTGAGCAGATGTTGGGGCTCCACATTTTGACTGATCGAGTTGCCGCCCCAGGTGCCACAGCCGAGGGTCAGCGACGGGTCTAACCGGAAGTTGTAGAGATCGCCGATCGCCCCTTGGGAAGACGGGGTGTTGATTAACACGCGCGCCGTTTCGACACTGTCTTCAAAGTTGCGAATATGCTCGGCGTTGGCGGGGTCGGTATAGAGCACGGCGGTATGACCGCGCCCGCCAAAATGCACTAGCTGCTTCGCCTTGCTGACGGCATCCTCAAAGTCGCTGGCGCGATACATGGCTAGCACCGGCGACAGCTTTTCATGGGCGAAGGGTTCTTCGCTGCCGATGTCACTCACTTCGCCTATCAGCACCCGCTTCTGAGCGGGAACGGCAATACCAGCAATCTCGGCCAGTCGGGCCACCGGTTGACCGACGATCGCCGCATTAAGGCGACCGTTGACGATGATGCTGTTGCCAAGGGCGGCGCGATCGCTCGCGTCTAAGAAATGAGCGCCCCGCGCAATAAACTCTTGCCGCACAGCCTCATAGATCTCATCCAGCACAATCACCGACTGCTCACTGGCGCAGATCATGCCGTTGTCAAAGGTTTTGCTCAGCAAAATGGACGAGACAGCAACCTTGATATCAGCCGTGTCATCAATCAGCGCCGGGGTGTTGCCGGCACCGACTCCTAAGGAAGGATGACCGGAAGAATAGGCGGCTCTCACCATGGCGGGGCCACCCGTCGCCAAAATCAGGCTGATATCGGGGTGCTGCATCAGCGCCTGCGACAGCTCGACGGAGGGTTCATCAATCCAACCAATCAGGTCGGGCGGCGCGCCGGCGGCGATCGCAGCCTCTAATACGACTTGCGCCGCACGAATCGTACAGCGCTTAGCCCGAGGGTGGGGGGAGAAGATGATGGCGTTACGGGTTTTGAGGGCAATCAGCGCCTTAAACACCGCCGTTGAGGTGGGATTGGTCGTCGGTACGATGCCGGCCAAAATGCCCACCGGTTCCGCAATGCGCTGAATACCAAAGGACTGGTCAGCTTCAATGACGCCACAGGTCTTTTCGTGCTTGTACTTGTTGTAGATGATCTCGGAAGCGAAGTGGGCCTTGCTCACCTTGTCCTCCACCACACCCATGCCGTTTGCTTCAACGGCCAGCTTGGCGAGGGGTAGGCGGGCAGCATTGGCTGCTAGCGCGGCTTTCTTGAAAATTTGATCGACAGTACCCTGCGTAAATTGAGCGTATTCGGCTTGCGCCGCCTTGACCCGTTGAATCAGGTCTTCCAGGGCATGAACGGTCGTGATCGGCATAGTCAAGTTCCTTGAGTTAACTGAAAGTTATCAACTCATCTAGACATCGGTGAATTGCGCTGCAATTAGTCCATCATTAAATGAGTTTCATCTAGCAGTTGATAAACATGTGTGAAGCGGATTTGATTCAGATTGAGGTGGTTCCAGAGTCCATCCATAGGACTAGTGATACTGAAGCAAATGTACTCAACCACCTTTGAGCCTATTCTAATCACGCCATAGAAAAACGTCTTTAATTTAAACCTTAAGAAATCTCTGCGATCGCCCTGATGTTACTAATAGAATCTCACTTCTAAACAGGGCGTATTTTCCTTAATTGAGTAAAATCAATCACATTAATTTTTTCTATTAAGTAAAGTCGATTACTTTCCTGGTTGAGCTGGCGTACCGTGAAGCCAAAGCCCTTGAAATACAGATGTTACACAGCATGGTTCCAGCTGCCGAAAAGAGGCTCAAACACCACAGAATGATCAACCAAGATCGGCATCCTGCCAC
>CALCPB010001024.1 GCA_937897665.1 uncultured Halomicronema sp.
GCTGATCGATACTGTCTTGAGCAATCACTAAGTAGTGGCCCTCCGTCCGCTCGATCACCAGCACCTTCGCGCCCCGCCGCAGCGTGATATTAGCCCAGTCGGGCAGTTTTGCACTGATGGTGACGAGGTTGGCGGCGGCATCTTTGACATCTACCTGGCCGATTTTGCCCGACTCTTCAAAGGGCACAAAGGCCGAGGTCACGGTGCCCAAACAGCCCACCAGGCGATCACTGCTGGCATCTTCGCCAAAGGCGGCAAAGATTTTGCCGATGGGGCGCGACAGCCAACTGCCGACCATCAACGCAAAAGCCAGTGAGGCGAGAAAAACACCGACGGCTAACCCACCGGTCGGTGATCGCTGCAGCCCGTCGGCGATCGCGACATTCAGCACCCAACCGGCAAAGCCCCACAGGGTAAAATCCATCGCCAGCAGCAGTACCAGCGGCGTCCGCCCCAAACCAAACCAGGCCAACATCTGCAGCGCCCCAAGCCCGCTACCCTCGCTGCCGGCGTCAGCCTCGGCATCAAAGTCAACCAGCGTCTCTGCGTTGAGTGCAAAGTCGGCGTCAAGATCAGCATCAATATCCAGATCAGCATCGGCATCAACGTCGAGGTCGTCGTCGCCACCACCCGACAAAATCACGAACATGAACAAAAAGATGCCTGCACCTAGCAAGATCCAATAGGGCAGGTTAACGAGACTAAACACCATTTCGTCGAGCTATCAACACCGATAACACCTGTATCACCGTCACATAAATCGTTAGGCTCGGGGACTCGGTGATTTCAGACCAGACCACCACAATCGCGGCCAATCACGCCCAAGATAGCTGTCTTATCCACCAACTAGCTGGTAATAGAAAGCATTTGTAACTCAACCCCCTGGCCGCTCAGCTTGACGCTGTGACCGGCATTGCCCACGGTCGGGGTTGGCTGCCACTAGGAGCGACCTATCGAGTCCTGCCGGGCCTCAACTTTCCTACTCTTGGGCTGTCACCCGCCTTGCCCCCTCAACTGTGAACCTTAAACCCACATCATCACCCAATGGCTGGGATACTGACCCCGCTCTGTACTGTGGACAGGAGTCGCGATCGCCCTCTACTGACAAGCCTGGTGACGATAAAGTTGGGCTAATGCTGGCAACTGTCAGCCAGAGACAATACCCTACTGCTGCTTTATGCTCGCTCTCCCAATGTTTCTCTTCGGTACTCGGCAGGAGAGAGCCCGGTCCAGCGTCTAAATGCTCGACGAAAGGCCCGCGCATCTGTGTATCCAACAATCTCTCCCACCGTGGCGATGTCGATTGCCGGATCGCCTAAAAAGCTTTTGGCATTCGCCAAGCGGATTTCATCAATGAGGGCATTGAGCGACGTGCCGTGCTGCTTGGCCAAACGCTGTGCCGTACGGAGACTGATATTGGCTTTGGCTGCCGCTGCCGCTGCGCCATACTCGCCCTGGGTCGCGTTTTCCATGATGCCCCGACGCAGCTCAGCTAGGGCGATCGGGTAGCGATCGCTCTCTAATTGCTGGCGCAGCGCCGCAAAATGGCGCTCGACAAACTTGAACATTTGCGGATTGGCACTGCGAACCGGCGCTCTGAGACTGTCTTGTGAGAAGACCAGGGCATTACGACCCGCCTGAAATGAAACGGGGGCTTGGAAAAATGACTCGTAAGCTGCCATCAGCACCGGCTTATCACTCGCGAACTCCACCCTCAGCAGCGATATCGCGACATCGGTGCTCTCTTGCAACAGTCGCCAAATTAAACCCGTGACGGCTTCAAGCAACATCCCCTGATCTTGATTCTCACAAGGATGAGCGATGACCAGCGCCACTTCGGAATCGGCTTGCTCCAGATGCACCGCCGACTGATCGGCAATAATCGATTGATTGGTCAAAAACCACCCCAGCATCGCCTCGATGTCATTGGCAAACTGGGCTCCTTTGGCTAAGCCACCCAGCATCGTAAACGGAGCAGAACGCGCAATTTCCATCGAAATCGCGGTATCCGCCCAGCGATTGGCAATAACGCCCATCAGTGCGGCTACGGCATCATCCGAGATGCGGCTATCGAGGCGGGCATAGTCGACTGCCGAGAGGTCGGTGACTTGGGCGCTCGCTTCCAGCGGCATCCCGTGGGAGACCGCACAGTCAAGATCCGTGGTGACAATACTGCCCTGAGTTTCTGGTCGGACGAAATTGGCGCTAATAGTTCCTTTTTCGGCGTCCATGACCCTTCTATCTCAATAATTTTGCTGAGAGGATTAAGCACAAATATACGCCTCGAAGCGCAAAAGCGCAGGACTCGTAGCCATCTGACTGATCACGATGCGCGACGAAATTGGGCGTTGCTAATCAAGGGATGAATGGGTCAAACCGCTAGACCCGACATGCCCCCCTTTTCTGGTCTGCCCAGAGGGCTCTAAGCCCCCAATTCTGGAGGACTTCAAGCATCGGGCTCCCCAGACTTGAC
>CALCPB010001025.1 GCA_937897665.1 uncultured Halomicronema sp.
TCGCCCTTCTTCCGACTTTACCGACTCGGCTCAGCCGTGGCAGCAGCAGTTTCCGGCGTTGGCCCACAAACATTATTTCAACTTTGGCGGTCAGGGGCCGATGCCTCAGGCGGCGATCGACGCGATTTATCAGGCTCATCTCCGGGTACAAACCGAAGGGCCATTTTCTGGTCGCATCTACCACTGGATTCAGCAGACGACCACGGCCATGCGGCAAACTTTTGCAGAAGATCTGCAAGTGCCGACGGATGCCATTACTCTGACCGAAAATGTCACCGTGGGCTGCAATATTCCGCTTTGGGGCATCGATTGGCAGGCGGGCGATCGCATTTTGCTGACGGATTGTGAGCATCCTGGCGTGATTGCCGCCGTGGAGGAAATTAGCCGCCGCTTTCAGGTCGCAATTGATGTTTGTCCCATGTTGGCCACAACTCAAGGGGGCGATCCGCTGGCAGTGATTGAGGCCGCCCTGCAGCCTCAGACGCGACTGTTAGTGCTCAGTCATTTGCTATGGAACACCGGTCAGGTCTTGCCCTTGGCGGATATCGTCCGCAGCTGTCATGGGCAGCCTCAGCCCGTTTGGGTGTTGGTGGATGCGGCACAATCGGTGGGCATGATGCCCCTCGACCTAACCGCGACCGAAGTCGATTTCTATGCCTTTACGGGGCATAAATGGTGCTGTGGGCCAGCCGGGTTAGGCGGCCTCTACGTGCGTCCGGCCCTGCGTGAAGCGATCGCCCCCACCTTTATTGGCTGGCGCGGCATTACGACGAATGCCCAAGCGACGCCCACCGGCTGGGAACCCACCGGCCAACGCTATGAAGTAGCCACCTCTGACTATCCGCTGATGGTCGGCCTGCAGACGGCCATGGGCCTACACCGCGACTGGGGTACAGCCACTGAACGCTATCAGCACCTCTGTCAGCTGAGCGCGCAACTGTGGCAGCATCTGCAGCAGCAGCCTCGCCTCCAGATGATTACCGCGACGCCACCGCCTTCAGGGCTAGTCTCGTTTCAAATTTTGACCGCCGAGGGCACATCCTCGCCCAAAGCCCACACCCAGCTCGTGACGGATCTGGAAGCGGAAAACTTTCTGCTGCGCACGTTACTACATCCCCATTGTGTGCGGGCCTGCGTGCACTATTTCACGTCGGCATCTGAGCTGCAGGCGCTGAGCGATCGCATCGGGCAGTGGCTAGCTGCCCATCCTTTAGCTTGAATACTGGCCTGCTGGGTTGCTGCAGCGTTTGAGCAACTAGCGACTACTCGACGCTGACAAAGGGCTGGTTGGCTAGGTGTTCTAAATCTACCGACTCCAGCAGTTCGGCCCAGCGGGCTTGCAGGTCACTATCTTCCGGGGCCTCAGCTTGCAGCGTAGCCAACTGATCAACCACATCAAACCAGTAGCCATTGCTGGCATACAGCGCCACTTTCTCAGACTCAGAAGCCATCTCTAGCGCCGCGAGCAGATCTTCATCGGGGGTCTGCCGCTCGACCCAACCTTCGATCTGCAGATCGCCATTTTCGCTAACGGGGTTACAAAAGACCGCGACTTGCCAATGGTAGCGATCGCCCGCCTCTAGGGCTGGCAGGCTCACGGTATCTGGGAGCTCTAGGCTCATGATGCCCGGCTCACCCGTGATGGCAAATTGCGTGCGATAGATTTCTTCAGCACTGTCCATGCCCTCGGTGTCTTCTCCCATTCTTTCGAGAGTAAACCGCACAAAACTGGCTTGAGTGGTAGGCATATACCAATAAAACCGAGGATGAGCCGCTGTCGTGAGCCCCACATTGTCAGTCGGCATCAATGCGATCAGGTTGGCGGGATTGCCAAAGGCGCAGCCGCGCGTCCCCGCACTCTCGCGACGACCAGGGGCACCTAAACCAGCGGGCGGCACATAGGGTTCTGCTAGTGCTGCCGCTCCAGTCCCCACAACTAACAATACGGTAAGCGTTTTAAGAACGGACGGATAAAGCACTTTGACGATTTCCATAACGATTTTCAGACGGAGGCAGGATTTTAAAAAAATACAGCAAAACTACTCTGCTATCCCTTTTCTTAACTTCAGCACAGTAGCGATAGAATCCGCAAAGGAAACTATCAGGCAAATTCCCCAGGAAGCCCACGAATGGTGCGATCGCTAGCGGCTAAGGCTAAATCTAGCTGAGGATGAAAGAACTGCAATTGTTTTAACCCCTAGTCTTAAGTCTAATTTTTAAGTCTGACTGCCTAGCTATAGAGACCCTAAAAATCTAAAAAGGTTGCGTTGTGATCTGCTACAAGTTCTATCGGCTGCCCAATCCAGAGATTCAGGGAAAGTTGAGACAAGTGCCATAAACACCAGAAACGGCGAGAGTCGTGTAGACCCTCGCCGTTGAAAAAGTTTTAGTCACCCTCAAAGCTGGTGAAAAATAAAGGGTAGAACGCAAGAGGAAACGGCAGCAGACGGCAGAACCCCCCACGAGAAGACCG
>CALCPB010001026.1 GCA_937897665.1 uncultured Halomicronema sp.
CCCCAATCTGCAATCCCACTAATGACTGATTAGTATCAGGGGTATTCCGAAGGACTGGGCGCGATCGCTGCAGAAGAAGACATCGCAAATCTGAAGCAAACATGAGACTAACAATTGCCAATGCTTTGCAAGAGCTGGAAGGTCACGATCAGCCGTTTAAAGAACTTTTCAATCATGGCTCCCTCAGTGTCGAAATCTACAAACCTGAGAAGGTTGATTTGCAAGAGCCGCACAGCCGCGACGAACTCTATGTGGTCATCTCAGGGTCGGGCTATTTTGTGAATGGCGACTCCAGAGAGGCCTTTGAAGCGGGTGAGATGCTGTTTGTGCCGGCGGGTGTGGTTCACCGGTTCGAATCGTTTACAGATGATTTTGCGACTTGGGTCATGTTCTATGGGCCTGAGGGCGGTGAACTTACCTAACCAGCCGCCATGGATATTTGTGTAAGTCACCTTAAACGATTGGCCCAATCGACAAGCACTCTGCACCGGTAGGACTCTGAAAGATGGATCAATACATCATCACTCGTGAAGAAATTGCCGCCTACGAAGGCGTTGCCAAGACTCATTTTCTCAATGAGAATGCCCAACGCCTCAACAAATCGCTGGGGGATTTAACTGGGCTGACGGGCATCGGCTTTCACATTATTGAGGTGGCCCCCGGTCATGATTCAACGGAGTTCCACAAGCATTATCACGAAGACGAATGTGTCTACATTCTGGACGGAGAAGCCGAGGCGACGATTGGTGATGCTAAGTATCCGGTTAAGAGCGGTGATTTCATTGGCTATCGTGCCGGAGGCGAACCGCATCAACTCAGAAATACGGGTAGCGGCATCCTCAGATGTATTGTGGTGGGCCAGCGATTAGCGCACGATGTGGGTGATTATCCCCGCCAGCAAAAGCGGATATATCGGCATCAGGGCATGCAGTGGAACCTGGTCGATCTGGATCATATTTCTGAGCCTGAAGCGGGCAGAAAGGTGTAATTCTCCTCGGTAATGGATGAGTAAAAGCAGTTGGTGGAAGAGAGCGATCTCTACAGCGATCGCCCAATTTTGGCAACCGTTCCCAATCACCCTGACGACCTCGTCAAACGCTACTGGTAGCGGTGCTGCTGTGATTCATGCCCTTGATGCAGTGCCTTGCCCTGATTATCTGTCATCTGTTTAGCTCGGATCTCGTGAGGATATCGCTGATTTCTAATCTTATGAGAGTGTTCGAAACCCAAAAACCCTTGTTATACTTCGATGCCATAGCTAGGGCTATTGGGTCTATTGAGATAACTGTCAGTCAAGCTTTGAGCATTGCCTAGGGTTATGACTTCTACCTCTTCATTTGCTGCGTTAGATCGATTTGTTGCTGCCTTAGAAAATCGCATTCAATCGGCGATCGCTCAAACCCTGCCTGAAGCGGCTCCCACGATTCGCTGCCGATTTCAGCAGGGGCGCTTGTTGGTCTTGTCTGAAGATATCGTGGCGGCGGCGACGGCGACGGAGCGAGATGAGCGATTCAAAGCGCTGGCGTTGGCGATGAGCACCGGGCTGACCGAAAGTGAACTGCCCGAAGACTTTTTGGACGACACGGGCGAGTTGCCCGTGAGGCTCTATCTCAGAAAGCGCGGTACTGCCAGCCCGTATGCGGCTCGCAGTTGGAGCTGGCAACCGGTTGACGTCACGGCGGATTTGCTGGATGCGGCGGGTGATCCAGTTCTCGATAGCAGCGAGCCGGCAATGGAAGGCACCGCTGGAGCATTGGTCTTACTGTCTCGTGATGCTGAACCGGCAACCGCTGAACCAGGGCCGGAGATGACAACGACCGAGGACGCCCCAGTCCCGCCCGCTGAGACGCTCCCCGAGGCTGACACGGGGCCTTTTTGGCAGAGCTGGCAAGCCCGATTGGCATCAGAGCCCTGGCAAGCCCGCTGGCAGCAACTGACCACCCATTGGCAAGCCTTACCCTGGCGCTCTGTAGGCGGTTTAGTGGTGGCCGGAGTCGCTGTAGGAGCGGTGACCTATGGGGTAAGTCGGCCTTGTCTTGTGGGCGGTTGTGAGCGCCGTCAAACTGCTAGTGACCTGAGTCTGGCGTCGGTTGAGCAGCTGCAAGGTCGGCCCACGCCGGATGAAGTCACTAGCGCTCACAAAGACTTGCAAAAGGCGATTCGACTGGTGTCGGCGATTCCACCCTGGTCGTCACACTACGATGCAGCCCAGGCTGATCTGCTGCGCTACCGCACTCAGCTGGCTGATTTGGAATGGATTCTGGCTGCTCAGCGCGATGCCACCGAAGCGTCAGAAAAGAGCCAAGACCCGCCCCATCCCGTACCGCTTTGGGTCGAAGTTCATCTGCTGTGGCAGAAGGCGGTTACCCATCTTGATCGCGTGCCGGATGACAGTCCACTTGCAGCGTTTGCCCAAACCAAGCAGCGAGAATATGAAGCCAACTATCAGGCGATTGGCGATCGCCTCGCGGTTGAAGAGCAAGCCGAAGCTAATTTGAATGAAGCGCTGCAGGCGGCGCAATTGGCAACCGCTCAAACTGAGACGGCGACCACCCTGACCGAGTGGTTGGTGGCTCAGCGGGCGTGGAACCAGGCGACCCAAGCACTGAGCAATATTCCTCAGGGCACGCTGGCCTATCAAGAAGCGCGATCGCTGCTGTCAGACTACCGCAGTCAGATGGTGCAAACTCGCACCCGCGTCACCTTTGAGCAGGCCGGTGAACGCGCCTATCAGGACGCGTTAGCGGATGCGGCTCAGGCGCAAGCGGCGGAACGCAACGACCAGTGGACTCAGGCCGTCAGTCACTGGAGCGAAGCCTTTGCGCAGATGCGTCAGGTGCCGAAAAACACGCTGCGCTATGCCGAAGCGCAGGGTCAGCTTGCCACTTACCAAGCCTCGCTCAAGCAGGCCCAAACGAAGCTCAGGCAGGCGGTGGCGTTGCAAACCATTGATGATGATTTGGCGAATCTCTGTCCAGTGACGGCAGGTATCTGCACCTACACCTATGGCCGTCAAGGCATTGAACTCACGCTCCGAGAACCCTACGACAGCGCCATTCGCCAGTCGATTTCGCCGCCCTCGACTCAGGGTCGGCTTTCACGTAACGATGCTGTAATTGCTGAAACCCATGAACTGGTGCAAAACATCATGCAGTTAGGGAATCAGGTGCAGCTGCCGATCGCGGTCTATGACGGTAATCGCCAGTTCATTGCCCGTTATAAGCCCGAATTCGGCGGCTTTTCGAGAAATTAAAGGGCCAGACCCGAGGCTGGTCAGGTTCGAGCCCGTCTCTGTGGAGAGTCTTCCAAAGTCAAAAATATTCCATCTGAAGACCCCGGTTTCTGGGAATCGGTTAACAGGCGGCTCCAGCAAGTTTTTTATAGAAACCGACGTCTTGGACACGTTATTTCTTGGCATACTCTTAGCGCAACGCGATGTTTAGGACCAATGCTCTAAAACCAGGCTACAGATCTGGCTCCCTTGCCTCTCGGCTCCCCTGCATTGCCAAGATTGCATCAGGAGTCCGATCACTGAGAACTGGTATAAGCAACTCCCTCGATCGCCTGGCAGGGTTTGTCTATGTCGTATGGGGCACTAACGTCGGCTTATCCTCTGGCCCAATGAATTGCTTCAACCCAGCTGATTTACCTTGGCAGGGCGGCTTCGCAGTAGCTCGATGTCAGTGGGTGCGGTTGGGCATCGGGACACAGCACTCGCCACTTATATTGCACATCGCGTCCGCTCGTGGCGATCGCGGCCCGTTTTACCGCATCGGCCCAGCCGGGCTGCAGGCGATGTAGGCAAAGTGGCTGCAGGCGTTGCGATGCGCGTTTTTGAGCGTACTCGCTATTCAGCTGTTGTAACGCCTGATCCAATGCGGGCAGCAGAGTGTGTTGAATCCAGCGATCGCCCCGTGAGTCGGCCCATTCCACATAAATGTGATAGTTCATCTCAGATAGGTTCGGTACCCACTGATACTGTCCGATAGTCAAGTCAAACTGACGTTGCACCTGCGCCATCGCCAGCAAAATTTGGTTGACGTGAAGCTTTTCGCCGGTCAGGTTGCTCATATCTTTGCCCTTGCGCACAAAGGCGAGGAGCGGTGCGCGGTGATAGAAACCCGTGACTTCCACAATGTCGTTGATGTGATAGCGATACAGACCGCCTGGCGTCGTGAGGAGAATGTGATAGCGCTGACCGATCTCTAGTTCGTGACTGAGATACACCGGCGGATGCTGCTGTTCCATCGCGTCTTCGGGGATGAATTCGCAAAAGTTTAGCGTCAGGTCGAGTACGCCGCTCGGCGTGTGGTCAGCGATCGGCAGAGTCACCCTGGCCTCACTGGCCAGGTAGCCCAAATCGCGGAGCGGCACGGCACCATAGGCTGAGGTCAATCGCGGTGTTTGGCTGCCCACACTCCCGCCAGTCCAGCAGCCGATCAGTTGCAGCTGGGGCCAGCAATCTTGGGGGTGCAAATGGCCGGTGGTGGTCACCAGGCGTTCTAGCGTTTTGGCGCGTTGGGGCTGCGGGTGTAAGTCAGCCTGGAGCGATCGCCGCGTGGCTGGTAACCAGTCAGCAGCAGCCAGGCCCAACGTGCCGTCGTGAATCGCCCGAATCAAACTTTCGTGATGCTCATCTATCACGGCGGCAAGTCGCAGCAGCGTGCTGGGGTTGGGGGTGCCCATAAAAGAGACATCGCGGGCCAGCGCAAAGCGGGCGATCGCCCAATAGCGTTGATCATAGTCCGGAATTTCAAAGACCGGATAGGGTACCGCGTAGGCCCGGCGTACCAGCCTTGGCATCTGCTGGTAAATACGCCCTGATAGACTGCCGTAGGGAATGCCGCCTGGCGTGTGGCCCTCTACTGCGGCGCTCACAACGCCTACCAGAGAGCGACTGAGGCAGCGCGGATGGTGGGTCAGCAGCCGAGAGAGCCATTGCCGCATCAGGGCAGAATTGCGCGCTTCGGAGACCGCCGTGACGGGTAGATATTTGGGCTGCCCGGTGGTGCCGCTGGTCAGCGTAAACATCGTGACCGGATCGCTCACCAGTACGTTGGCCTCACCCTGCATCATCCGCTGCACATAGGGCCGTAGCGCTTCGTAATCACGGCAGGGCACGGCTCGTTGATAGTCGGTAGGGGTTTTAATCTGGTCAAAACCATGGCCTTGGCCAAAAGCCGTAGTTCGATGGCGCGTCAGTAATGCTTGCAGACAGTCCTGTTGCGCTCGTTCGGGGTTGCGGGCAGCCGCATCAAAGCGGTTCGCTAGCGCCTGCCCGCGCCAGCGAATCGTCATCGGAATTAAAGGTGACATGAATGAGAACCGGCTCAAAAGCCGGGGCGTCAAAACTGTTTTGGGGAAAATATTTGAGTCATGAGCAACGGGAAAGGAGGCTGACTTCTCCAACCTGAGGGGTGACCCCACCAAGGGCAACTCGGTACGGTGATTGAATGAGCCACTCAGGGAGTCGACTAGTGGTGAACGCTTGAGGGGGTCTCTAACCGCAGCGTGTGGTGAGCGAGAGCCGCGATCGCCTCATCTTGCACCTCAATGCCTAAGCCGGGACGCGTCAGCACAGGGGCTTGGCCGCGATAGCCAAACTGCACGGGGATGCGGCTGATATCTTGACTAAGCAAGAGTTTGCCGTAGGACCCCTCAACGAATTTCACCTGAGGTAACCTGGCGGCTAGATGGCGGCCAGCAGCGGATAAAATGGCGGTTTCGCCGACCTGACAGC
>CALCPB010001027.1 GCA_937897665.1 uncultured Halomicronema sp.
GGGTTGAATTGACAATATTTTAACTTGCAAATAAACCTTTTTACTAACGAACTGTATAAAGTTTACCAGTTTACTTATACAGAGATGGGCAGCTGTGGTTTCCTGTAGATGCCAGTCCTTCCCGCCTATCCTTGCCTTGCCAGAGCGCTGTTGGGAGCCCTCTGGCCCCGCTGCAATTACACTTCAAGGGCGATCGGCTCGGCCACAGTGCCCAGGGGAACCGCTTGTTGTGCTCCCGTCACGCTGGGCAAGTTACCCGGAAACTGCTGCTGTCGCCAATAGCCCAACACGGCAAACGCTAACGCTTCTTTGAGATCTGCCGGAACGCCCACTGCAGTGGTCGACTGAATCAGTACTTGGGGCAACTGCCGCTGCAGCCGCTCAACCAGATAGGCATTATGACTGCCGCCCCCGCACAGCAGCATCTCATCGGGCAAAGCGGGGAGAAAAGTGCGGTAGCTATGGGTGATTGAGACCGCCGTCAGCTCCGTCAGAGTGGCTAAGACATCGGCAGGCGCTAGCGATCGCGCCGCGGCATCCTCTAAACACTGCTCTAAAAAGTCAGGGCCAAACAGTTCGCGGCCAGTTGACTTGGGGGGCCGTTGGGCAAAGTACGGGTGGTCTAACCACTGTGCTACCAGGGACTCACAAGGCGTTCCTTGAGCTGCCCAGGCGCCATTGTGGTCGTAGGTTTGCCGCCCCTGCGAAAAATGCTCGATCGCTAGATCTAGCAGGCTATTGCCGGGGCCGGTATCCCATCCCAAGACTTGGGGTGACTGCATCTGGCTGGTAGCGCTCCGGGGCGGCAGCAGCGCCACATTGCCAATGCCGCCCAGGTTTTGCACGCAGCGTGTGCGCGTCGGGTGGCTCAAGAGGGCCAGATCCACTGGTGGCACTAGAGGGGCTCCCTCGCCCCCGGCCGCGATATCAGCTTGACGAAAATCGCTCACGGTTGGACATTGCGCTAACGCCGCAATCAGTGCTCCCCGCCCCAACTGCACGCTGTAGCCTAGCGACGACGGTGCTACTAGTTCGCCGGTTGTTCTTGAGGGGCGATGAAATACCGTTTGCCCGTGGGACGCGATGAGGTCAGCTGGGCCATGTGCCGCCATCAAGGTTTGGGCCGCTTGGGCAAAGCTGTGGGCGATCGCATCATCTAGAGTCGCTAAATCCGCCAGAGAGAGGCGGGCTCCCCCACAGACGTCTAAAATTTGCTGGCGCAGGGTGGGTTGATAAGCCACGGTTTGTCCCCCGAGCACCGTGACGGTTAAGTCATATCCCTCGCCCTCAATGTCAGCAATCACGCTGTCTACGCCATCCACCGAGGTGCCGCTAATCAGTCCAATAATTCGCAAGCGTGATCTCCTATTCTTCGAGCGGTAATCTTTCGAGGCCGCGATTGTTGCCAATCACGACCATGACGGCCCCCGTCTGCAATTGAGTGATCGGGCTGGGGTTAACCTCAAACTTCTCAGTGTTTTCAGGTTGAGTCAACGCTAGTAGGGTGACACCGTACTTGTTTCTGAGATCTAACTCAGCGATCGTCTTTTGATTGAACTCAGCGGGTACCCGCAGTTCAACGATGCTGTTGTCAGGGTCCAGCTCAAATCGGTCTAAAATGCCGGGTCGAGTAATCGCCCGCGCCAGGTTACACCCCATCTCATGTTCTGGAAACACGACCAGATCTGCCCCGACCCGGTCGAGCACCTTGCCATGAATTTCACTCGACGCTTTTGACACCACATAATTTACCCCTAGCTCTTTGACATTGAGTGTGGTGATGACGCTTTCTTCAACATAGTTGCCGATCGCCACGATCACCGTGTCAAAGTCAGGAATGCCTGCTTCTTCTAAGGCGAGCCGCTGGGTTGAATCCAACTGCACCGCATGGGCAGCAATTTCGTCCTTTAACGCCTGCGTCACAGGCTGCTCTTGGTTGTCAATGGCCAATACTTCATAGCCTAAGCTATTCAGCGTGGCGCACACGGCCCGCCCAAACCGCCCGAGCCCAATGACGGCAAATTGTCGATTCTTACTCCGTAAGCTCCGAAAAAATCCTAAAGAAGACAGATTCACCGAGCGGGCTCCTTATGAGATGTCATGAGACGTAATTGCACCTTCGAATCACCCCCCGCCCTGAGCCAGGCATCTGTTCGGGGTCTGCAGCGGGCATCGCCCCACTATCGTTCGTTACTTAGATTAAAGGCTGACTCGACTCTCCAGCCCATAAGTTGAGGAAATACAGCTTTTCTTAGCGATCGCGCCAACTGATTTAAGGGGGGCTTCCTCAAAAACCGTCCTTTTTATAAGGAGGTCTGTCCAGTTGCCTGGCTCACCCTCACCGAGAGGTCGCTGCCGCGCCCCGATAAATCAATGTCGGCAGTGACCGAGCCGTCTGCAACCTATCCCAAAGGAACTGTGCCGCTGGGAGGGAGTGCTCCGGCGATGGTCATAGCCCGAGTCATGCGACAAAATGTTAGCCTGTCTGAATGGTTTTTGGGTTGGAGAGAGCCGTGGATATTGCATTAGGTCGGGGAAAAACGGTCCGTAGAGCCTACGGGTTTGATGAAATTGCACTGGTGCCAGGAAATCGCACCTTGGATCCGCAACTGGCCGCTACCCGGCGGGAAATTGGCGGTATTGAGCGCGAGAGTCCAATCATTGCTAGCGCTATGGACGGCGTCGTCAATGTCGATATTGCGGCTCAGCTGTCAAAGTATGGGGCCTTGGGAGTTCTCAATCTCGAAGGCATCCAAACCCGCTACGACGACCCTGACCCCATCCTCGATCAGATTGCGGCCGTGGGCAAAGAAGAATTTGTCACGCTGATGCAGAAGCTCTATGCCACCCCCATTCGTCCTGAACTGATTGAGCAGCGAATTCAAGCCATTAAGGCGCAAGGGGGGATTGCTGCGGTGAGTTCAACCCCGGCAGGCGCTGCTAAATACGGTGAAGCGATCGCCGCCGCAGGCGCTGATCTGATGTTTGTACAGGCTACCGTGGTGTCAACTGCCCACCTGTCGCCGCAATCGATTGAACCGCTAGATTTGGTGCAGTTTTGTCGTGACATGCCCATTCCTGTGGTGTTGGGCAACTGCGTCACCTACGAAGTGGCCCTCAATTTAATGAAAGCAGGTGCTGCCGGTGTGCTGGTGGGTATTGGGCCGGGAGCCGCCTGTACCTCGCGCGGTGTTTTGGGCGTGGGCGTGCCTCAGGCGACTGCCGTGGCTGACTGTGCTGCTGCCCGTGATGACTGTCAACAAGAAACAGGCAAATACGTACCGGTGATTGCCGAGGGCGGCATTGTTACTGGCGGCGATATTTGTAAATGTATCGCTGTCGGTGCAGATGCCGTGATGATTGGGTCGCCGATCGCGCGGGCAAAAGAGGCCCCTGGTCGTGGCTATCACTGGGGCATGGCGACCCCGAGCCCCGTATTGCCGCGCGGCACCCGTATTCGCGTCGGCAGTACCGGCACGCTAGAGCAAATTTTGAGAGGCCCGGCCCAGCTAGATGATGGCACTCATAACCTGTTAGGTGCACTGCAAACCAGTATGGGTACGTTAGGCGCTAAAAACCTGAAAGAAATGCAGCAGGTAGAGGTGGTTGTCGCCCCTTCACTCTTGACTGAGGGTAAGGTTTATCAAAAAGCTCAACAGCTCGGCATGGGCAAATAGGATTTTGGTTGTGGGGCTAAAACCCAGGAGGCTGAGGTCTGATCGGTTCCAGCCAGTGACCATGAGGCGTGCAGGCTAGATACGTGGGCACCCAAACTCCGATCTCATCTCGACGGCAATGGTTGTGACCGGAAGAATTGTCATTGTTTCATGACTGACCCCTGAAAGTGGCAATCGCCTCCATGGGTCAGTTTTAGAGAGTTTTTATCTTTTAATCAAAAGAAACATTAACTTTGACAAGGGTACCAGTGGCGGAATGACAACTGTCACAATTACAATAAGGTGTATCGGAGACGAAAGTTTCCGTTCACTCCTCACACCACACTCCGCCCAGATTTTCTTCTGGGCGGTTCCTCTTTATAGCCATTGATTGACTCTGAGCCCTAACCTACGCCGTTTCGTTGTGAGTCGCTAGGCTCTGGTCAACAAACCCTACGTATCCCGAGAGTTGAGCAGAGGCGAAACTCGTTTCGCGGGGACTTTATTGACAAGCGTATCGCTTAGGCGGTTACGCGCTGTAACCCCTAAGCCGTGAGCCTTAAACCCAGGTCACTGCTCATTTTTGACAGATGTGCACCGCACTCTACTCGTCAGTATTGAGCTGGGGCCGAAAGGTGAGATAGGCCGTCAGACCCATCAGAGGAATGACACTCACGAGCCCAAACACTCGCGAATTTTTTAAGCCGCGACGTGCCATATCATCACCCAGCAAGCTTGGTACCAACAGCCACAGCAGGCAAAAATCGAGGCTCATCACGTGAATAAAGCGGCTGCTCTGCCACTGGCTGATAAAGTCTACCCAGTTGCCGGCATAGATGCCATATCCCATCAGGACGAGCGTCCCCGCCAGTAAACTGATGCCCAACCAGCGCGAGTCTAAAAGCGCAATCAATTTCGACGATGGAGGCGTAAAGGTGGGGTTTGGCTGGCGCAAAATCAGGTAGGGCAAGAGCAAAAACGCCCCTAGGCCAAACGAGCCAATGACAAAAGGCCAGGCCGGTACTGTTTGACCGTGACCATCGGCGATCACCAGGCCCGCATAGGCCAGTGGCCAAAGACCCATGAGGTTAAACAAGGCCACGACTGCGGGGTTAAGAGCCTGCCATTCGCCGGTGGCCAGTTGTTGAATCAGTTGAGCGGTATCCGGCTGATCGGGCGGCGCAAAGCGAAATGCGTAAACCACAAAGCCCAACCAGATAGTGGCCAAAAAAGCACGGCGCAGCATTTCAGCGTTTCCTGCAACTACTAAGTTTCACTCTAAATTATCAATCAACTTAACAAAATCTTCCTATTTCGCGAGAGGCCACCTACCGTGATAGTTGAGAGCAGATACCTCCCCCCATAGGGAGGGCGATCGCCCTTACCGTGTGGCAACGATTTTTCCGTTGCTAGCCCCGATGCCCCGGTGTCCTGATTTAGCAAACTCAATTTCTCGTCGCTACAAGTTCTATTTCTGGGTGAGACCCTGATCATCGCTTGTGGCTCTGAATCCCTTGCCCCCGCTCAGCAGGCTGATTAAACGATTCAGTTTTTTTCTCAATGCTGTAGCCATTCTGAACGAGAGTCCCGGATGTGTTTGTTATTGATCTTCCCCAACGCACCCGACGTATGGCACGAGGGCACTTTGCGATGAATGCCAATTATCTATTAGAGCTCTACGAATCTGGCTATCGTGACTTTGCCGGTATCCATCTGTGTGGTGTTGACCTGACGCAGCGAATTTTGGTTGATGTCAACCTGCAGCAGGCCAATCTCATTGGTGCTGACTTAGGCCGAGCATTTTTAACCAAGGCCAATTTGATCGATGCAAACCTGCATCGGGTCGATGCTAGTTTTGCCAAACTCAGCGAAGCTAATCTGCACCGTGCGCTACTCAATAAAGCGAACCTACGCGGCACCTTTTTAGTCAAGTCTGATCTCTCAGATGCGCAATTGAGCGGTGCTAATTTATGTGGGGCCAACCTGCGCGGGGCGAACCTACGCGGCGCTAATTTGTGTGGGGCTAACCTGTGTGGGGCCAATTTACGTGGGGCTGACCTCAGGCATGCCAATCTATCTTGGGCC
>CALCPB010001028.1 GCA_937897665.1 uncultured Halomicronema sp.
CATGATGTGATATGAATTCAATATCTTGAACGATGCCAGTTTCTAAAGCTCGCCGTATAGTATTAGACTGATGACCTAGAATCTCAAAGAGTGGACGATATGCCTTTTGATCACCATCCTTCTCATATGTATCCATATAAGACTTGTCTTTTAATAGATTATTAAGATATCGAACAATATTACTTATAGTTAGGCCTGTAGCTTTTTCAATTAAGACAAGATGATTTGGTGTCGTATATTTTGTTGATTGATTAATCAAAATATGAGCTGTTGTAGCATTTCCCTCATTTTCTTCTTTAGGGAATCTACGAGTAGCTCCATTTTCAAAATTTTCATAAACTGCATCTGATGCTTCCTTGTCGCTAAGGCTCAGTAGCAAACAGAGATATTTTTGATCTTCATCTTGAATTTCTTGAAAATCTTTAATCCTGATTTGGCGTGTTTCTTTCAGAAATGGATAGGCTGTTAGCTGTTTTTTGTACTTTTGTTCAATGATTTCCTTGATTCTCTCAAAAGTATATGGAGAAACATGGGGAGGTACTCTTTCCTCGTTCCTAATATGTTGGTTGGCAACCAAAACACGACGATAACGGCTAGATAAAGGCATTACTTGTTTTAGATCTCCTTCGTTGAGTGCAATTAATCTTGATGTGTCAATTTGCACCAATTTTATCGAGCCGAAAGAAACTGGGCCCCAATCGTGGAGAAGTGAATACCCTAATCTCTGGTGCGGTGATCACCAGCTGTCAAAGACACATTTTTCCATTTCGTGTGCTGTGCTTGTGAATGAGTAGAAAATTTAGCGCATTACTGAGGGCAAATTTGGCTGTATTCGCTAGTTCTTGTTGGCGATTGAGATCGGACACCCTGAGCAAGTATTCCAGAGTCATTGCCGCGATCGCTAATATTAAATCAGCGCTAAGTAGCTCGGAAGTGCAATCTTATTGTTATACGAGAGACAACCATCATGGAAAGCTTTAAGGTACGCCAACAGGTTGGCCCAGACGGCATCTAACACCTCGATATTCCAGTGGGCATCAGCGAGCGCGAAGTCGAAGTGATGGTGATTTATCAACCCGTACCATCAGACCGCTCCCCCGCGATGTCTCTAGCTAATCTTTACGACATCTGTGCCGATGCCCCCATCAGCCTTGATGAGGGCGGCATTGACGACGCTCTTGATGAAGACCTGGCAGGGGCATTTGAATAGCCATGCGCTATCTGCTGGATACGAACGTTTGTGTCGTGTATCTAAATGGTCGTTCCTCCTCCGTACGCGATCGTCTACTGGCACCCCCTGCTGAAGAAATGGCCGTTTGTTCCGTCGTCAAAGCCGAGTTGTTGTATGGAGCCTTTCGAAGCAATCATCCCCAGCGCCCCCTAGAGAGACAGCAAGCCTTTCCTCACAGTTTGTCTCACTGCCATTTCAGGATGAAGACGCTTCGCTGGCTGCATACATTCGAGCCCAGTTAGCAAAAGCAGGTACAAATGGACACTTACAGCTTTAGAACTACCGCCACAAGGCTCTTCAGCAGTAGGGTTTAGAAGAATCGGGATGAGAGGATTCGAACCTCCGACCCCTTCGTCCCGAACGAAGTGCGCTACCAAGCTGCGCTACATCCCGATGTGGTCACCACATACCCTAACATAGCAGCGCGTCCATTCCACCAATTTTGATGCGCCCTCTCCAACCCGGACGTAACAGGATAGGGTGAGAGGCGAATTCATCCCACCGCCTTGCTGCTGATGCTTGTCAACCTGGCCTACCTGCTTCGCAAACCCACCGGCACCACAAATTACGCGCTCAACCTGCTGCCGCATTTGACGCCGTTAAATCCCTGCTATTTAGCCACAGCGGCGAGCGGGCTCGATGAGGATGACTACATTCCGGTGCCGCCTAACCTCACGGCGGAATCTGGTCTCTCGGGGCATTTGCGACGACTACTGTGGACGCAGTTTCGATTACCTCAGCTTTATCGGCAGCAGGTGGCCCAACACCGGGCGGCAGATTTGCTCTTCTGCCCAATCGCGGAAGCGCCTCTATTGACGCGCTGCCGCTTTGTCGTCACGATTCACGATCTAATTCCGCTGCGGTTTCCCATTTCTAAGGCGCAGACGTGGCTGCATCACTATTACCTTCCTCACGTGTTGGCAGCGGCGGAGCATGTCATCTGCAACTCGCAGGCCACGGCGGATGACCTGATGCAGTTTTATGGTCTGAGAGCCCACCAGATTACGCCGATTTTGCTGGCCTACGATGCCGACAACTTTCGCCCACTAGACTTTCCGCAGCGCCATTATTTTTTGCTGCTGGGCCGTCACGCCCCCTACAAAAACTATGCTGTGGCGCTGCAAGCGTTGGCGCAACTGCGCGATCGCCAACGCGATGAGTATGAGCTATGGATAGCAGGGCCGCCTGACCCGCGCTATACCCCCGATCTAAAGCAGCAGGTGCAGGCGTTGGGGCTGACGCCGCAGGTCAATTTTTTAGACTATGTGCCCTATGGACAACTGCCGGTCTTGCTGAATCAGGCGCTGGCGCTGGTCATGCCTAGCCTGTGGGAAGGGTTTGGCCTGCCGGTGCTAGAGGCGATGGCCTGCGGGACGCCGGTGATTGCGTCTAATCTCGCCTCGATTCCCGAAGTGGCGGGAGGAGCGGCGCTGCTGGTGAATCCAACTGAGGTGGCTGCGATCGCCCAGCATATGCAGGCTATCGCCAAAGATGCCCAACTGCGTCAACAGCTCAGTTCAGCGGGTCTGCAGCGCGCCGCTCAGTTCAGCTGGCGTCAAACTGGGGCGGCGACCGCTGAGCGATTGCGTACTTTTCTCTAACTCTAGGGAACCTCAGCTTGGTCACTAGCAATGTTTAATGGCTTGATCAGAAACCTAGCAATTTCAGCATGCTTTCCTCGATCATTAGGGCTTTCTACTCAATAAGCTAATTCTCGAAGCGTTAGCAGATGTGAGTCTGGCAAAGGCGATAGCAGAGGGCGAAGAGACCGCATTTAGTAGGTATGCACAAGCATCTTGCAGACGGGTTTCGACTCCGCTCAACCCTCAACGTTTGACTT
>CALCPB010001029.1 GCA_937897665.1 uncultured Halomicronema sp.
GAGTGTAGTCGGCATGATTGGGATAATTCCTAAAAATTGAGACATGTAAGCAAGCTGTTATGTTACAGCTTGTTTCATACATTACACAAAAGTTCACAAGAAAGCAAGGCCATTCCAGCCTGCTTAGCGTCTCAGGACTTCACGAATACGGTAGATCGGCCGATTTTGCGACTCGTGGTAGGTTCTCATCAGCAACTCTGCCAGTAACCCAAAACAGAAGAGTTGCACACCCGCGAGAAAAAGTACGACAGCCAAAATCAGGAGTGGGCGATCGCCAATCGACTGCCCGAGGCCGAGCTTGAGAAACGTCAAGTAGCAGCCCAGCGCAAACCCAGAAATCATCGAGAGCAAACCCAGCAAACCGAACACATACATCGGTTTGGTCAGAAAGCGCTTCATAAAGTAAACCGTCATGAGATCCATGACCACTCGAAAGGTTCGGCCTAGACCATATTTGCTTTGGCCAAACTGACGAGCATGGTGATTGACCGGAATCTCGGTGATGCGGGCTCCCTCAATGAAGGCCAAAGCGGGGAGAAAGCGATGGAGCTCACCGTACAAGTTCATGTCTCTGACCAGTTCGGCTCGATAAGCCTTGAGCGAGCAGCCATAGTCGCGAATTGAGACTCCCGTCACTCGGCCAATGATCCAATTAGCGATTTTAGAAGGCAGCAGGCGTGTGAGCTGAGCGTCTTGCCGATGCTCACGCCAACCGCTGACGAGGTCATACCCTTCATTGAGCTTATCGATTAGTTTAGGAATGTCAGCCGGATCGTTTTGCAAATCACCATCTAACGTGATGATGACTCTACCTCTGGCATAGTCAAACCCGGCAGCCATCGCCGCCGTTTGCCCATAATTGCGCCGCAGCAGCAGCACGGACAGATCCGGGTTCTCGCTGGCCAGCTGTTTCAACAATTCAGCAGACCCATCGACCGATCCATCGTCAACACAAATCACTTCGGATGAGCAGTTTAGTGTTGCCACTACCCTCATGATGGCCTCAACCAACTTGGGTAGACTTTCATACTCGTTGTAAATCGGCACAACCAAAGATAAATCTAACGAATCCTGCATCATGGAATTATTCGAGGAAGTGGCGTCAAGCCTAGTAGTCACAGACGTTGGCCCAGAGAGGGTGCTTGAGAGACTCCCAGTGTAAATCTAAAGAGTCAGAAAAGGAGTAAACCGTTTGTATCAGCGCGCCGAATTCTCCAGGGTTCTCTGCCGGTTTTAGGCTATCAACCTGACTGAACGCTGCCGCTGAGTCGAAGGGGTAAAGAATTTTTCACCCTGTCGCTATTGAAACCGGAGTTTATGTTAAGTTAGCGGAGCAAAGCCGATTTGTATAACGGGGCGTAGCGCAGCTTGGTAGCGCACCACTTTGGGGTAGTGGGGGTCGCAGGTTCAAATCCTGTCGCTCCGATTGGCTGAAACCTCCTAGGGATAGGGGGTTTTACTGTTTTAAAAGTTGGTCGATTTTGCCCTTTGAGCAGTCCGGGGGGTATGTCAAATGTATTCAAATCTCGTCAAATGTAGTCGCAGATTGTGCTCCCATTGAGATCATTCAGTCGCTTGAGATCTCAATGGCAAAATCGAGAAAAGGTACCGTAGTCGTTAGGGTTGTGAAAGGTCGGAGCAGTCTGGTTTGGTTGTTCTGTGGCCAGCGGTATAGCAAGCCGCACAAAGGTCTAATCGGTTAAAGTGGTCGAAATTCTAGAGCCCTGCCGATGCCTGCCCCCTATAGTCTTGACCTCCGCCAGAAAGCCATCGCCGCGCTGGAAGCGGGTCACTCCAAAGCTGCTGTCAGTCGGTTGATGGGCATCAGTCGGACGACCCTGGGCGAGTGGCACCATCGGTATCGGACTCACGGTGAGGTCACCGCTAAGCAAGGCTATCAGCACGGTCATAGCCATAAAATCACCGATTGGGAAGCGTTTCGTGCGTTTGCTGACACGCATGGGGACAAGACCCAGGCCGAGATGGCCCAGTTGTGGCCCGAAGCGATGAGCGAAGATACGATGGGTCGGGCACTCAAGCGGATTGGCTTTACGCGAAAAAGCGGTGCGACCCCGCGTCGGTCTCCGGCGCTAGGGAACGCGCACCAAGACAAAGAGCTATCTCTATGCCGAAAGGGACCCCGAGAAACGCCAAGTCTACGACAGCGAGTTAGCACAATTCGAGGCCCACCGACGGGTTTATCTCGACGAGGCGGGCATCAATAATACCGAAGACTATGCCTATGGCTGGTGTGCCAAAGGTGAGCGCTTTACCGCCGAGCGCCGCGGCAATCGCACCGAACGCGTCAGTTTTATGGCCGCTTGGCATCAACACCAACTGGTCGCGCCCCTGACTTATGAGGGCTACTGCAATCGCTCAGTCTTTGAAACCTGGCTAGAGCAAAAGCTCCTGCCCGTTCTGGCACCGGGTAGTGTCATTATCTGTGACAATGCCTCGTTTCATAAAGGCGGGCGCATTGAAGAACTGATTCAGCAGGCCGGCTGTCATCTCTTGTATCTGCCGCCTTACTCCCCGGATTTGAACCCGATTGAGCATCAATGGTTCGTTCTGAAGAACCGCATGCGAAAACAGATTCAATCCGGCAAACCATTTCGTCAAGTCGTTGACCAAGCCTTCATTGACTGACCAGATCTATCCGCGGATTGCTATATTTCTTCACATTGGGGCTGACCGACACCAAGGCAAACCGGGTGATCGCGACATTCAAAACTGCCTGGATTGAGCGCGATATGGCCAATGAAGTAGTGCACTAGAGCTATTTTTTCTGGAACCTGCGCCCTCAAATCAAGCTAGCGACCCTGACCACAGTTCTAGAACATCACTGGATGGTGAAATTAAACCTGTGAGTTCTAAAATTTAGAACACTGAAATAAGCATGAGACCATCTCTGTTGCAGATTTTTCACGCTTGGTCCCGAGCGTTGACTCAGCTTCGCTAAAATCCATAATCCCAGCGAGCGCGATAGCCTCGTGCATCAATGTGGGTGAATTGGGTCGCACTGGCTAGCCCACCTCTCGCGCCCCACCAGGCATCGAGCTGAGAATAGACCTCATTGGGGTGAATGCCCTCAACCACAAAGTTCACTGCATCGCCGCTGATGTGACGAGACAGTTTGCTGCCGCCCACCCGCACATTCGTGGCCGGATCACGATACCAGGAAGTGATCTTAATGGGACGGTTGCCAAACAACACTCGCACCTCTTCCATCGCTTCAGCAATCCGAATCATGCCGTAGACCACATCAACGCTGGCTGGAATTCGGGTGCCGCCGTGGGTGGCTTGAGCCCAGGTAAAGTAGCCGCCTTTGATGATGGCATCGTTAGCGTAATAGGCCCCTTGAAATCCCGGCAAGTTGAGCAGCTGACCGCGATCGCCGGTCTGTACCTGCCCAGCTTCATTTTGGTCTTGAGGGCGATCGCGAGGGTCGGTGCCCTCAATTTCGACGTCAGGGGCAAAGGCATACCAAACCACTCGGCTGTCTTCGCCTAGAGAAGAGCCTTCTAGCGTCACCTTGAGAAAATCACCTTCGACTTCGCTGTAGGATTGCAAGCCAAACGTTTTATGCTTCGGAACAAAGACTCTTTCCGTCGGCGCTAACTGACCGGATAATACGGGCTTAACTTTAAATAGGGTGTCGTTGATTACCTTCAGGGTGATTTTCTGACCAGCAATTTTGATGTCGGCAGCATTCGCGTACCAAGTATCAAAGCGCCCTGCGCCCAGCTGTGTATCTGCTAGCTGGAGTTTCAAGTGGTTTTCGGCAGCGGGTGAGTAGGACTGCAGTTCAAACTCGCTGTCAGCAGACACGAAGACTTTTTCAGCGTCAGCCAGTTCACTTGAGAGCACTGGCCGTTGCTTAAAGACAGTATCGTGCAGAGCTTTGACCGTGACCTCAGACCCCTGAACATCGATATCAGCCTTTTGCACATACCAGGTAAAGACCTGCGGCTGGGCCACCATAGCGTCAGCCAGCTCCAGCCGAAAATGGTGATTTTCAGCCTCGGTGAAGAATTTGACGTCAAACTCACTGCCGCTGGCGATATACAGCTTTTCAGCGTCTGCTAACTCGCTCGATAAGACTGGCTGACGCTTAAATAAAGTGTCACTTTTAACTGTGGCCTTCATGGCAATCACTCTCTACACAAGCGGCGCAGGCAGATGGATGCAGTCTGTCCGGTTGGCCGGGCTGGAACAGCGGGTTGCGGCGGCTAGGCGATTGCCGCAAATCAGCACATTACCACCCTTAAACCATCGGGACGCGGGGAACCGCCGCAGACCTCTTGACTTCCATAGCCTGACTCACCGGTGATTATGCCTTAACCTGCTGTAAATGGATGAAGAAACTTCGGGCAATTTGCGGGAGATCGTCGCTTTTTGAGACTCCGTGACGATTCTGAAATACTCGCTGTCGCGAATAAAGCCTCAACTTTCGGTGACTCGCCAGCGTTCGCGTGGTGGCTGGCAGGGCATTGATTCCCCCGGCTGGGCAAAGGCATGACACCAGAGATGAGCTTCGAGGCTGAGGCAACTCATCGGTCTTCTAATAGGCTTAACACAACGTGAGGGCAGGTATGGTCTGAACCAAGGCAGAGGTCACGGCAGCAGGCCAAGCTCCCTCCACCTGACGTCCCTGCAACAAGATGAACCGCAGACTGTACTGGTTGGGGAATCCTTCCACCTCAAGCCAAATATGGGGCGTCTCTTGCTCACAGGTAATGCGTTCTTCTGCCATGAGTTCGCTAGCCATCACCTGCAGCGTCTCCGTCAGTTGCAAGGAGAGGCGACAAAAATCGGCGAACTCCGGCTGTGTCATCTCAACGGCCCAGCGATCGCCCCCCACTAAGCCCCTAAAAATATCAGCGTCTGGGTCATACCCCAAACGCCAACCAGGCCCCTCCTTGAGGTGACGCATGCCCTATTCGCCGATGATTTCCGGCTGCGTCAGCTCGTCAGACATCTCGATAATGGCTCTTAGCACCGGCTTCATGCGAGGATCATCATAGGCTTCAAACTCTTCAAACCGGCGGCGCTGGGCGCGGTTGGCCACTTGCACCGTGATGCGGTATCGATTAGACGCTGCGTTAATCAGCTCTTCTTGCCGGCGCATTAGCTGCTGGTTGTCGAAGGGTGAATTGTTTCTGAGCATAAAGCCTGCGAGGTAATCTTTAAGATGCCATTATACCAAGGCGCTTCGGTTTTCTGCGGTTTATCTTGAGGCGTCAGTGACCGTGATGCCATGGGCGTGGAATTGCAGCAGCCGACGAATTTGTTTCTTTGAATGTGCCGCCGCGACGAGCACCACCAACCTTCACCACCTCGATGAGTCATGCTCTAAACGATGTAGATATGCACAATTATCCGTATTGCTCTGCGAGACCCCGATGACACAAACTGATTTCCCCTCTGGTTCCCTCTGGTCACTCGTTCAAGACAGGACTCAACAAGCCCTTCAAAGCGGTGCGTTAGAGCCCATCGCCACTCAAACCTGTGTCCTGACAGCAGGGGAAATCGCTTTTACCGTACGCGTTGTTGACAGCCTCGCTCGTAAAGCAGCAGCACGATCGCGGGCCGCCAAATCAGCTCCGCCGGTCAATCCGTTTTTGCCCTACGAAGAAGCGTTGTTTGTTGCGTCCCTTTCAGATACCCATGTCTGTTTGCTCAACAAGTTCAACGTGGTCGACCATCACCTGCTGATGGTGACCCGACACTATGAATCACAAGATGCCTGGCTAACGCGGCCAGACTTGGCGGCGTTAGCCCGCTGCCTAATCGAGATTGAGGGGTTGGGATTTTATAACGGCGGCGCGGCGGCTGGTGCGAGTCAGCCCCACAAACATTTACAGCTGGTGCCTTTACTAGCCCCAGCGGGAACGGCGGCTTTGCCCATTGTCCCAGCAATCGCCCCGCATCGAGAAGCCTTGAAAATCGCTAGCCAAGTTCCCAATCTACCGTTTAGACATAGCATCCAATCCTATGTCTGGCAGTCGCTGCAGGGTAGTCATCACACCCTGACGAGCCGCTTGCTAGAGGCGTACCAGCAAATCATGGCTGACTTAGGCATTCGCCAGCAAAACGATCAGCCAAGTGCGCCCTACAATCTGCTCGTCACGCGGGATTGGATGATGGGGGTGCGGCGATCGCAGGCCAGCTACGAGGGCATCAACGTGAATAGCCTGGGCTATGCGGGCTGGCTGTTAGTCAAAGACCCGTCTGGCCTCGATCAGCTCAAACAGATTGGCCCGCTGACGCTGCTTAAAAAAGTGGGGTATCCGCTCGGTGCTTGATAGGGGCAGCCCTAAGGAGTCAAGCTCTGTTCAGGATCTAAAGAGGACGAAGCATCTGACTGGGGCACAGGACTGCGGTTAGCCGTCGGTGCCACCGCTTGGGGAGGCCGACGCACCTGCTGAGAGGGCTTTTCGGGTAATGCTGGCGGTTGCACCTTAACTGTTTGCGACTGGTCCGGCGGCGAGCCCATGCCGTAGGTCAGATGATAGCTCTGGGCCAGCATTCAAAAACATAGAGCCGGATGAGTCTTTTCTACCCAGCCACGGTTTTGGTTGAGCCAACCAGGAAACCAGCTAAATAGCCACAGCAGAAAGGTTTGCAGCGTGTAGTTGAGATAGCTGCCCAGCCACCGCAGCAGGTCTTGAGTCCCAGCGAGCTGCCAGATCCACCACAGCAAAGCCGGGTTTTTGCTGGCGGCAGTGAGCGCCATGCGGTTGAATTCGCTCCAGGTGGCTCGATCCTTGATGAAGCGATCGGCGACGGCAGGCTCTTCCGATTCCAGAATGCCGAAGAAAGTGTTCAGCATGGAGTTGACTCGCGCCGGGGGAATTACCTGACCAGTTGGCACCATCATGCCCTTAGAAAAGAGCCAGGTGACGGCAACATTGCTTTGAAACGCGCGAATTTGATTGAGGTGTTTGGCTTTTAAGAGGTCATGGCGCAGCGCCATATCCAACAGGTTGGTCAACCGCGCCAGATTGCGGATTAAGGAGCCAAAACCGGTGAACACCAGAGGCGATTGCAAAGAAGCGGCGTCGCCGATCGCAACTAAGCGATCAAAAGCCACGGTGCGATCATCCTTACCCAGGCTGAAATAACCGGGAATATAGCCAAATGTCGGTTTACGCCAGGTGAGTTTGTCGAGGTTGCAGCGACGATATTCCGGCAGGATATGGAAAAAGTCTTCGTACATCGTCAACAGCGACCCCGGATTGTCAGGATGCACCTGGTGATAATGAAATAGGTAGATCGTGAGTTCTTTACCCTGGGACGGGAACAGCTCCCAGATTAGCTGGCGTCCGCGAGAGATATCCCCATGGCTAAACAACACATCACCGTAGGTGGAATCCCACACTTCGGGCTCAAACCCACCAGAAACGCAAGCGCCGACGGTCGGACAAACGCTATCAAAAGCCCGACCGTTGTTAAGCTGCCAGGCAATAGGCGAAGCCGTGCCCATGGCATCAATCAGCAACCGACCGGAGGCAATTTTTGGGGTGTCAGTAGTGCGATCGCGGACCTGAATAGTGACGCCCTCGTCGCCAACCTGAGCCTGCTCAAATTCCGTTTCATCCCAAATGGTGCCGCCAGCAGCCAGGAGTTTTTCGCCGCAGCGTTTGAGCAGCGCTTCTGAGTTCAGCGCGACGTTGAGCACGGTGGGCGTATGCAGCACTGGCGCTTTGGCCACAGCCGGATTGTTGGCATCGAAAAATTTGTTGTAGCCGTCTTCGTATTCGCGGGCAATCAGCGACTCAAACTCGGCCTCGGTAAAGAGTCCTAAGTCAATCAAACTTTGAAATTCAGCGCGGGAGATGTTCCACTCACGATGCATGCGGCCAAAGGGCAGCCGCTCAATCATCAAAACCCGGTAGCCTAGGCTGGCCATCACAGCGGCATGAATAATGCCCAGTGCCCCACCGACATAGACAATGTCGAAGGTCTCTGAGGGGTCAGTAGTGGAATCCGCAACTGCCACAGCAGGCAACGGTTCCATCTGACGAAAGATAACTTGTCTGGGTGCTTTGGGCGATCGCACGCTGTCGCGCCAGCGCTTTTCCCACCAGTAGACGCGCTCGAGGTCAGCCTTGCCATTAGGCATCCGCTGAAAATAAGTCACCGTCTTCGGAAAGTGTGCCGCCAGCGCCTCGAAGATAGTTTCTTGCGCTGGCGCAAAGGGTGGCAGCTCGGGAAAAGTGGGCGGAAACGTCTGACGAATCTGCTGTTCTAGCTGACGAATCAGGCGCGCTTCTTGGGGTAAAGGGGTGTCTCCCCAGCGATAAGCCTTGAGATAGGTGGTGCGTTGCAGCGACCACACAAACACCGACAGCGCCCTGGGCAAAGCCGATGCCTCACTGGGGTGAGGAAACTCTAACCGGAGACCGTCAACCGTGGCGATCGCCGTGCCGACGGCGGGCTCAAAAGTCTCTTGCAGCCAGGCCCGCACGGCTAACGTGTTCGGGGTGGGAACTTCTAAATAAAGCAGTTCTTTCATCAGGGCAAAAATTGATTAGGCAGTTTTTAAAAAGTGAGACTGGCTCTAAGCCACCCGATTCAAAGCCAGACAGATCGGTTTTTGAAGGCTAATGTTGTGATCTTCCTACATTAAACCTTAAGGGCTCACCCCTTGCAGGTGAGGCCACTGGGGTTTGAGCTATTTTGAGCAGCGACGCCAGCCGATAACTGGGGCTGGGGGCAGCGCAATGTCAGGAGCTGGCAGTCCTCAGGACTTTAACCAGGGTATCGACACCGGGGCAGTTCGGCGCGATGCTGCACGGCTGCTGCCAGCGTTTGCGGTTGATTGTGAGGGTCACTATGCTTGATATTCAAGGTCATTGGGCTCAGCCCTGTATTGAATACTTGGTG
>CALCPB010001030.1 GCA_937897665.1 uncultured Halomicronema sp.
TGTGCAAGTATTGCTTGAACGACGCCTCAAATGCGTCTGCAGCAAGATATCAGATACCTCATCACCAAGACTCAGTCATTCGCTCTGAGACCAATCGCCGATTTAAATGAATGAATGGGCCAACGAATATCGTCAAAAGGGCTAGAAGGCAAGACTTCTGGAGATCCTTTTCCCAAACATTTTCATAACTAACGCGAATTTATGTTGACTGTTCGTTTCTTTGTGTTAACTTTTAATTGCTTCATATTAATTTCAGATTGTTCAACTGGCTGGCCCACTCCTAAGAGCACTGGCAACAGTCCTAGGGGCAAGCAGTTTAATCATCTGGCCGGGTCTCGATCAAGAAATTCCCTTTGGCAGTGCCCCCAAGCGTCTCAGGCCATCCCTGCTGCGCTTTGCTACAGGTGTTTTTTTGTCGTCACCTTAATCACCCTCAGCCATCTAGATGGCGAGTGGGTGTTGTGCTGGTTCCCTGTGTTCAGGGTTCTTATCAGCGCGCAGTTCTTTTAATTTCTTACCACCCCCATACAGCCATCAGTTGTTGCGTGACTACTGTGGTTTGGTTTAAGTTGCTTCGCTGTTATCAACGATGGCGATAGCTGAACCAGACTTAAGCTTTTTGAGCTGTGTCACCCGCTTGAGGGCGGGGTTAGTGAGTTGCTGTCTGTTATTTGGAAAACCGATGGGTTATCTACCGTCAGATAGACCTAAATGTTTGCCTGTGTGTTGAGTCCGATCTACAGCAAATAGCTGCAGTAGCCTACCGTTTCTGAACTTCTAAGGGAGTGATGTTGAAATGATTACGTTAGATGATTTTCAGGCTTATTTGAATGCGGATGATATCAATGCTGTCATGAAAAGTGCTTGCCAGGCAGCGATCGCATCGCCTGAATTAATGCACTTGTTCATGGAGCGCTTTGTGAAGTACAGCGCCTCCTACAGTCACTCAGTACCGACTCTATGTGGCACCATTGGCCGCAGTGAGCAATTTTGCGATCCACAGGCCGCGATCTCCCGTCACAGCAACCGTGGGATGGACGTTGCTGCCAAAGTTTTTTCTGCTTCTATCGAAGAATTTCAGGACCCTCGCACGGGCGTTTCCCATCGCACGCTGGCCTATGCGCTACTCGATGCGTTAGCCGCGTACGCCGGGCTCTCTGACGCGGCAGTGGAGCGGGTGATGCAGGCCGAAAGCTGGCTAGATGACATGACTCAATTCGTGCAGGATGCTTATCAGGCAGAGCCTCACAGCTTAGAGCAGATGGTGCGGGCAATGGGCTTTCACGCTGCCGCTGAAACGATTGGCGGCAATGAGTTTAGCATCATCAACTCGATATTCTTTTCGGGGCAACGCGAGGGTGATTTCGGCCAGTTTATCAAGCAGCATAAAGCCCGATTTGAGACTGGCACGGTCAGCCCCTGGTATTGGATCGTGATTCACGGCACATCGACAACCGAAGGCGTCGAACTCGGCCATGCCGATGATGCGATTCAGGCATTAAACCTTGCGACTCGCTATTCCTCAGTATCCGAGGGTCAAATTGTGGAATGGGCAGGCCAAGGTGTCCGTCAATTAGCCACGATCCAAACCCGCTTTTTCCAGCGAGTCCAGCAAGAAATTCGAGACCATGCAGGGCTCTCTGTGGCTGCTTAAGGCCTGTTTAGTCCTCGTCGCGGCACGATCTGCACGACCGCTCACGTGACGGCCAAGTCAGTCGCGCTGCCAAATTTCGCCAATCATTTCACACACCCTTTCGGAGATTTCTCAACATGCTTATTGTGCAAACCGCAGCAGATGGTAAAGGTAAGCGCCTGACCACAACCCAACCGATTCAGCGCGGCACGGCTTTTCATGCCATCGCGAACTATCGCTTGGCTGATGAACGAACCTACACAAGCGTTCAAATCGACTCAGACGAGAGCATTGAAGAACATTTCTTAGCTCATCTCAATCACAGCTGCAATCCTAATGTCATCATCGATGCAAGCAGTCTGGAATTGCGAGCAATCCGTGATATTCAACCCGGTGAAGACCTGACCTTCTTTTATCCCAGCACGGAGTGGGCGATGGCAGAGCCATTTACCTGCCTGTGTGGCACAGCCAACTGTATTGGCACGATCTCGGGGGCACGGGATTTGCCGCTAAATGTGTTGGGTCGCTACTTCATTAATCGCCATATTGGTGTTGCCGCCTTAGAACATTTAGTGGGCAAGGGCATGGAAGTTCAGGTTTCAGCTTGAGGCACAGCCTTGCTCTGCAAGCGAGAGGATGTGCAGCAGAGTTGTTGATGTCAGGAAAAGTCACCCTTCTAGGTGACTGTGTATCCGCAGTAAGGGCGAAAGTTTTTTCGCCCTTTGAGAAATTCTTGAATTTCAGAGAGTTTCTGGCAACTGCCCCCTCTCTCTATGCTGTTTGGCAACAGTAAGTTTTCGAGACCGTTTGCCAAAGCCAAACGGTCTTTCATCAGTGCTTTTACTCAAGACAATTTGCCTAACCAGCTCATACACTACACTATTGATTTTCAGGCCCTAAAAATCAATAATCAAACTGCACTGCCTGGATTGCCCAAGCCGTCAATCCGTGCAATCTAGGTATGCCGACAAAAATATCGGACATGTCAGTAAAATAACCTAAAAATATTGATTGGCAGAAACTATCGCGGTTTT
>CALCPB010001031.1 GCA_937897665.1 uncultured Halomicronema sp.
ACTTCGATGATGCCCCGCTCCATCAGGCTGGCCGTTTTTTCAGGATCAATCAGCTCGTGCAGCGCATCGTAGAGAGGGCGCAAATAGGGATTGACCTTTTGCTGCAGATCACCCGGCAAAAAGCCTAAGCGCTCACCAGCTTCAACCGCCGGGCGAGTGAGGATGAGCCGCTCGTACTCGTCATTGATCAACGCTTGCACACCGACCATAGCCGCCAGAAAAGTTTTGCCCGTGCCCGCCGGGCCGGAGCAAAAGATCAGATCGTTTTTTTGCAGCGCTTGAATATATTTTCGCTGTCGAAAGGTTTTGGCTCTACCCACCTCGCCGCGTCGGGTGCGCGTATCGGATTCACTCTGATATGCCCGCAACTCATCCAACTGATCAGTATTGATCGCCTGCCGAGCAGTGAGAATATCAGCCCGACTAATAACAGTACCTTGACCCCAAAGTGGCTCTAGCGCCATCACGATTTGCTTGGCCTGAGAAACGGTACTAGCCGTGCCGGAAAACAGCAGATCGCGGCCGCGTAAGACAATCTGAGCGCCCGACTGTTGAGACAGGAGTTTGATATTTTCGTTTTGATGTCCGGAAAGGGCAATCGCGCTTTCCGACGAAGGCAGATCGATATGGGCTGTCTGCTGCATGCATTAGCATCCCAGCGGGAAAGTTTAAGACTGTTTCTTTTTGGGTGGGGCCGGGCGTTCTCCGCGACGAGGCCGTGGCTGGCGCTCACCCGAACCGCCATTATCCGAACCCGAACGCGCCTGATGGGCTGACTCACCATATACATCCAGAGAAACCTTCTGGTCGTACAGCGCCGCAGTCGCTTCGAGCACCGTGCGAATGGCCTGAATATTGCGGCCCCCACGGCCAAACATCCGACCGCGATCGTCAGCAGAAAAGGCAACTCGCAACAAGACGCGATGCTTGTCACCCAGGAATTCGACGTCAGTTTTAAGGTCGTCAGGAGAATCAAGGAAGGGCTTCATTAAGTAATGAACGAGCCCTTCATAGTCGGGTTTATCAGCCATAGCTGTGCCAATCTCAATCTCGTTGCTAGATTTGCGGGGCTGCTATTCAGCCTCAGCCTTTAATTGCTCAAAGACATTCGCTTTCTCTAAAATGCGGCGCACCGTTGGAGTTGGCTGAGCCCCTTGCTGCAGGCGACGAACAATCCCTGGCACTTCCAACCGAGTTTCTTTCGTGCGGGGGTTGTAGTAGCCCAGCTCTTCAAGCGGCAGACCATCGCGGCGAGTCGTACTAGGCATCGCAACAATGCGATAGCTCACCTCACGTTTTTTACCAAATCGCTTCAAACGCAGCTTAATCATGAATGTTCAAATGCTTAATAACGCTAATGACCGAAAACAGTAAAACCTTGATCGCTAGGGAACCAAGCTTTTTGTTTGCAAGTCTCCTATTTTATCAGGCTAAGCCGGTGCCGTGTCAACTCACCGAAATTCACCTTCAAGAGTTTTGGGCGGACAGCACCCTCATTTTCGGGTATAATTCAAATCTTGCGGGAGCGAATGCTCTTCCGCAAAGCTTGTCTGCTTAAGTGGCAGAGCATTTTGTATCGGGCCCATGTCTCGTTTGTTAGCTCGGTCTTTGCGAACTAAGGAGAACACCCCATCACGGAGAAAACGGTAGGTAAACATTAGCATGGTCAATCAGGTAGAGCAGAAGAAGGATGCAGACATTGGGTTTACCCATGACGATTTTGCAGCACTGTTAGATAAGTACGACTATCAC
Source organism: uncultured Halomicronema sp. (assembly GCA_937897665.1). Classification (GTDB taxonomy): domain Bacteria; phylum Cyanobacteriota; class Cyanobacteriia; order Phormidesmidales; family Phormidesmidaceae; genus Halomicronema. Next base: position 1,753 of record CALCPB010001031.1, read on the forward strand.
TTCAGCCCAGGTGATACCGTCGCCGGTACGGTTTTCAGCTTGGAGCCTCGGGGTGCACTCATCGATATCGGTGCCAAGACTGCCGCCTACATTCCGATTCAGGAGATGTCGATCAACCGTGTTGAAGACCCTGATGAGGTTCTGCAATCCGATGAAACGCGTGAGTTCTTCATTCTCACTGACGAAAACGAAGATGGCCAGCTTACCCTGTCTATCCGTCGCATCGAGTATATGCGTGCTTGGGAGCGGGTGCGTCAGCTGCAGCAAGAAGACGCAACTGTGCGCTCAGAAGTGTTTGCCACCAACCGAGGCGGGGCCTTGGTGCGCATTGAAGGGCTGCGAGGCTTTATTCCCGGTTCGCATATCAGCACTCGCAAACCGAAAGAAGACTTGGTGAGCGAAGAGCTGCCCTTGAAATTCTTAGAAGTCGATGAAGAGCGTAATCGCCTCGTTCTGAGCCATCGTCGAGCGCTGGTTGAGCGTAAGATGAATGGCCTCGAAGTTGGCGAAGTGGTTTTGGGCACGGTACGTGGCCTGAAGCCCTACGGTGCGTTCATTGACATCGGTGGCGTCAGCGGTCTGCTACACATCTCCGAAATTTCCCATGACCATATTGATACGCCCCACAGCGTGTTCAACGTCAATGACGAAATCAAGGTGATGATTATTGACCTCGATGCTGAGCGCGGCCGCATTTCACTGTCGACGAAGCAGCTTGAGCCGGAACCCGGTGACATGGTCAAGAATCCTGACCTGGTGTTTGAGAAGGCTGAGGAAATGGCCGAGAAGTACCGCGAGCAGCTGCTCAAAAAGGCGGAAGCCGACGCGGCTGAGGCCGCCGGTGGCAGCGAGCCCGAATACTCTGAAGAAGACGTTTAGTTTTCTGCAACTGATGAAGAATTACGCGCTCTGCTTTACCTGAGCCTTTCGAGCTATTCGAGAGAGCCGTGACCTTGGGTTGCGGCTCTTTTTTTAGGACTCAGCTCGGGTGGGCCATATCCCTCATAATAGTTGGGACGGCTTTCATCAAACCGGAGCAAAGCAGAGCGTTTATGGTGACCGTGCGATGCCGAGATCTCGCTTTTGAACATATTGCCGCCATCCTGTGGGACAAGGACGGTACGCTAGCCGACTCTCACGCATTTTTGAGCAAGTTGGCCGGGGCCCGATCGCAAGCCTTAGCGAGCAAATTCCCCAGTATTCGAACCCCGCTAATGGCAGCGTTTGGCTGCGCGGATGGCCAATATAACGCCGCTGGTTTAATGGCCGTTGGCACCCGCTACGAAAACGAAATTGCGGCCGCTACCTATATCGCGGCCACGGGCAAACCCTGGGCAGAGGCCGTCAGCTTAGCCCAGCTCGCCTTTGTAGAGAGCGATCGCAGCTTTGTTCGCAAAGCCGACTTTACTCCACCTTTCCCCGAAATTCCTGACCTGTTGCGCCAAGGGCAACAGCAGGGCCTTAAACAAGCTGTGCTGTCAGGGGATACGACCGATAATATTACCGATTTTCTCAGGCGCTACGATCTGCACGGGGTGGTAGATAGCTGGGCTGGCAGTGAAGCGCCGCCAGTCAAGCCCGACCCGCACATGGTGTGGAAGGCCTGTGAGCAACTCGGCATCTTGCCAGAAAATTGCCTGGTCATTGGCGACTCAGAGTTAGACCATCAACTCGCTCGCCGCAGCGGCTGTCGCGGTTTTGTTAGCGTCACCTGGGGTGGCAGTCCGCCGATCGCAGGGGCTGATGCAGTTTTAGAGCAACCTCAGCAGTGTCAGATGGGTACCTTCAGTCAGCCCCTCAAGGAGCAAGCGTGACAACGGCAACCCAACTGTGGGCACTCAAGGAATGGGCGATCGCGGTGGAGGCATTGGGCACTGGCGACCTGATTTTGCTAGTGCGAAAGGGCGGCATCCATGAATCACGGCGCTCATTCAACGTGCCCTGAAATCAAGCACTGTTGTTTCCCACTTACGAACATCAGCAGGCCAGCGCGCTGCGATCGCCGTTTCAAGCAGCGCTGACACCTCAAACAGTTCCGGCACTAGGCGACGTGATGTCGTTGCACTACTGGGCCGAGGTGACACATCAGCTGCCGTTGACGGGACCGGGGATCGTAGAAGCCCTACACCCGTTCCATATCTGGACAGACGATTGGCTAGTCGAGCGCCTCGCTTGGAAACCAGAACGCCCCGCCTATGCCCTGTTGCTACGCGTGCAACAACTGGTGACGCCGGTGGACATTACCTATCAGGCTCACCATCAAGGCTGTCGTTCTTGGATTACCCTGCAGGATGAGACGACCGAATTGCCCAACCGTGTTCCTGTCTTGTCCGATCAGGACTACCGCCGGCAAGTGACTCAAATTCAAGCGGCGATCGCAGGGGAATAATTACAGCAAACTGTCACGAAATTCTTACCACAGGCTGGGGGAGGGGGAAGCGGGGAGCGATGACTACTTTTGGGATGATGAATTGTCAGACAGTTTCAGTTTTGCAACGCCACCCATGCCAAAATGATTCCGAGCATCACGGACACGGACCTAGTTGATTTTGCTTCGGTCAAATCTGTAGCAGAGCAAACCCAAGCTCTTCAAGTAGGGGGGTTGAAAAACTAGTAATCGAGAACCTTAGCAGCTACCTGTGAAACTCATTAAGAATTGCAATAAGGTTTGCGGTGCGATAGTTTGCAGAAATTGGTTGTGGAATAATCCTCACTCAAATGCTTGTTTAGCTGGGGTCGGCTCAGCACAATTTTTGGGGAGATTCTGTTTGTGTTTAACTTGAAACTGTTGTTTTGCGGGACGGTTGCCATTTCTCCTGTGTTTGTAGAGGCCGTCGCCGCTGCCACTTTTGAGTATGGGGAAACCGCAGCCCAGGAAACCTACTTCCTCTCCTCGGAACTAGCTGGTCGCAGTGTCGGCTCTGCCCAGGAAGCTGCAACTGTACAGTACCTCAGCGATCGCTTGGTGGAACTAGGCTACACCCCTACCCTCCAGCCCTTCACCTACGATTTTCAGGGCACCCCCTTGACCTCCTACAACGTGATCGCTGAACGTCAGGGCCCCTCAGCCAAACACATCATTCTTGGGGCTCACTACGACACAGACCCCAGTAGCGCGACGTTAGAACG
>CALCPB010001032.1 GCA_937897665.1 uncultured Halomicronema sp.
TGGGAATAAAGTCGTAATAGTCGCCGCCTACTTTGTTGGCCGTTTGGCACTGGGCCGCGAGATCCACTCCCTCAATCGTGGGAAAGGTGCGCGGTAGCAGCTGCAGCTGAATCTCTGCGCCAATTTCGAGCTCTCGGCCCATCCGTTCTTTATTCCGCAGGGCGACGGTCAGCTCTTCGTTTTCAATGGCAACGGCGGTTTGATCGGCGACCAACCGCACCAGCTTTTGTCGAGTTTCCGTCCAGCCATAGTCAACTTCGCGGCTAAAGACGTACAGCCGACCGCGCTCGACGTTTTTGACAATAATGGCGGTGCCAAATACCTGAAACTCTGGCCCGAGGTAGCGGTGGACATAGCGATCTAAGGACAGCATTGCCGTGCGGGCAATGTCGATCGCGCTGCCCGAGGGAGAAAATGAGGCCGTGACCTGCCGCGTTGCCGCCTCCAGCGCCATCTTGACTTCTTGGCAATGATCGTCGCTCTGGCAGTGCAGTCGCTCTAAGCGCACCTGACCATCGGGTTTAAACAACACCAAAGCCCCCCCACTAGCATCAGTGACGCGGCTCGCAATCATGTGAATCAGCTCTAAAAACTGATTAAGGTTATTGAGGCTGCGTAGAGCAAAGCCGAGGGAACTCAGCAGGTCTTGAATCTTGAACTGTTCCCGCTGCAGACGGGTCACCAGTTCTTTCATGGCGAATGCCGGGGTAGCCTCGGGACGAGCCTCTGACCCAGACGTATTTGAAGATGAACCGGATGGCATAGGCAGTGCGGTCATGGGGCTCCGGGAGCACAGCTGAGTTTGCTCACTTTTCCTGAAGTGAACTTATTGGGGATTAAGCATAGCACTCCTGATTAAAAGCGATCACCCGAATCTGATGCGTAGAAATCCGCGTTTTGCAACCCGTCTTTTGTCTACCGCTTTGGTGACTTGAGTCAGTTGTGCCGACCCGTCAAAGAGGGCTGCACGGAGCGGCGCCAAGCCACGAGTCAGGGGGAGAAGATCGCCAGTCATCACACCACTGAGTAGCGTAGCGGATGGCAAACTGCAGTGCCGTATCTAGACGATCAGTTTGCTGCGGATAGGGCACTTGCGGTCGGGCAATTTGAATCAAGCGCACCCCCAACTCAGCCGCGATCGCCTGTTTGTGATCTTCCCCCCCAGCGGTGCCCGAGGCTTTGGTCACGACTTGGGTGATGTGCCACTGCTGCCACAGCGCTTTTTCCAACGCGGGACTGAGAGGGGGACGCAGGGCGAGGATGCGATCAGGGGCAAACCCCGCCGTCAGCGCTGCAGCCAGGGCAGGCGGCGACGGCAAAATGCGCACAAACAGATCGCATTCGGTCTGCCAGGGGGCAAAGTGCGGCAGTAAGCGTGAGCCGATGGTTAATAACGTCCGCTCTTGACTCAGATAGTCTGCCTGCCATAAATCGGCGAACTGCGCGAGCTCAACCCGGCCCGGTCGCCCTCGCCGATCGCGCCAGGTTGTTGAAGGAGGCTTGACCACTGCCCGTTCGTAGCGCAGGTAGGGGAGCTGGTGGCGCTGAGCCAGGGCGATCGCCTGGCGCGAAATTTGCGCCGCAAAGGGATGAGATAGATCTAAAATGGCCCCGATTTGATAATCGCGCACAAAGTCATCGCTTTGGGGAGCTGCGACCTGACCGACCCAAATCTGGTCAGTCCACTCCGGTGGATAGAGCGATCGCGCGACCTCCGTCGTCACGGTAATCAGGAGCACCGCTGGCACTATCGTGCCAGCGGTGAAGAATGCAGACAGTCGGGCGACCAGCTGGCGACTTTCTTGGGTGCCCCCAATCAGCCACAGCCGCCGTCTCATGGA
>CALCPB010001033.1 GCA_937897665.1 uncultured Halomicronema sp.
GAAGGCTAAGGCTCCACCGCATGCGGCTGTCAGCACACCGAATGGCGATGCTGGTCAGCCTGACTTCAGTCGGCTAGAAGGTCTTGACCAAACCGCAGTTGGCGCTATCAAGACCGGCTACAGAGCGGGTGCAATCACGAGTTCAGCCCTCAGTCGTTTGCACAGAGCGACTGTAGTCATGCTTGAACTGTCAGGTTTTAACCATTAGTTTTTAGCCGTTATTAGCCATCAATTGATGATGTGCCTAAAGCTGACGTGATCTGACTCACCTATTCACTGCTCCCTTTGTGGATAGATAAGTGAGCAGTTAAAGCTTGGGGTGGGCTAGTCAGCGTCAGCCAGAAATTTAGAAATTGTTGCGGAATTTGGTTGACATGGTGGAATAGCTGTTAATCGGCTGAGTTCTGCTAAATCAGGGGAATCATAAAAGAACGGTATCGCCGATCGGGTGAGCATAACTTTAATGTTTACCGAGTAGGCTGATAATTTGATGTAATGGTAAAGTTACAAGACTTGATTGGCACGGCCATCAAGGTTTAAAGCATTGAATTGATGGTTGTCACACGTGGTAGGAAGAGGCGTCGAGCATGTCTCCAGAATCTCAGCTCAGTAATATCTTTATTGTTGAAGACAGCAAAGGACGACGCGAAATCATCCTCGATGGCTCTGTGTATTCCATCGGACGTGATCCTAAGTGTGACATTCGTCTGTCTTCACAGTTTGTGTCTCGTCACCATGCCACCTTGGTACAGTTGCCCAAAGACGACAACACTTTTTATTATCGGATTGTTGACGGCAACCTCAAAGGTAAGCCCAGCGCCAACGGTATGTTGATTAATGGCCGCAAAGTCGCTGCCCATGACCTCAAAAATGAAGAGGATATCGTGTTTGGGCCGCAGGCTCGGGCGATTTACTATCAGTTGCGACGCGATGCGACATCACCTATGCCGCCTGATGAATTTGATATCACGCTGATCAGTCCCAATATGGTGGACGAGCTGGAAGAAGAGCTCGAAGATGGCTCCGCCGAGTAGAGACTTTGTCGAAAGTTGAGAGCCGAGGTCGAGTTTTCGCTAGGACAAGTCGAGCGGGCGGGCGTTCAGTCAGTAGTTAAAAATCTGGTTGAAAGCGCTCAGGGGACAAAGAGACTCAATTCTTGACGTCGGTGGGTTGATTGTGCGCTGCGATCGCCCAGTGAATGACAGTCATTGGTCTGCGCACACCATCAGCTTTGAGGCTAGGTAAACCAGCTGAGGAGCCAGCGCGGTTACGGCACCCAGGCCAGAGTGTAATTACGGAAACTCAGGCCAGCTAAGCGATTAAACCCATAAATTTTCTGAAGCTTCTGACTAAGTTGCCCCGAAACCGGACGGCGGCGGTCACACTGTAGGGAAAGTTATTGCCCCTGGGCAGGAGTTCCATGGTTCGTCAGATTCGTTTCGTTAAATTCTTGGCACTATGTCTGCTAGGAATCTTCCTCACTGCTGTGCTGGCTTTTGCGACTGGAACCAGCATTAGCTATCGAGCCTATGCCCAGAGCGAGGAAGCTCCGATCGAAGCGGTTGAGATGGACGACACCAGAGAGTTGGGTGATGATGCGGCCGCATCACTGCAGCCCTTTAAAACCTTGACGGAAAATCTTGAGGTTCAAACGGGACTCTTCACGCTATATAGCGATGTCGAAAAAGGTAAAGCCTATCTGGCGATCGCGCCAGCGCAGCTGAATCGCAACTTTTTGCTGACCGCCACGTTGGAATCAGGCGTCGGCGAAGCCGGTCTGTTTCGCGGCTGGCCCATCAACGATTTGCTCATCCAGTTTCGCCCCATGGCGGGCGATCGCCTGCAAGTCGTTGTGCCCAATACCTATATTCGCAATCCTGGCGGTGAGGGCTGGCAGCAGCGCCTACAGGATAGTTCGTTCAGCGATTCCATTATTTTTGCGATCAATGTAGTCAGCATTGATCCCACTACTCAGGCCCAGCTGATCGATCTGTCCAACCTGATCATGGATCGAGATTTGGCCAACCTGACGCAGTCTTTGAGCTGGGTGCTAGGGGGCTATAGCCGTAATCCTGAACTCTCGCGCCTCGATGCCCTGTCGATGTTTCCCAACAATTTGGAAATTGGCTCGATGGTGGCCTTTTCCGGCGGGGGCATTCCGGGTGATCCGCTAGCGGGGCTGTTTGGGTTAGTGCTGGATGGCATCCCCGACAGTCGCGGGTTCTCGCTAGACGTGCACTACGGGCTGTCAGCGCTACCGGCTAGCAATGGTTTTGAACCGCGCCAGGCAGATGAGCGCGTGGGCTATTTCCCGACCGTGTTTCGCACGCCGGTGCAGTCAGAACGCAACGACTCATTTGTGCGTTACATCAATCGCTGGCACCTAGAGAAACAAGATCCTCACGCAGCGATGTCGCCCCCGAAGGCGCCCATTGTTTTTTGGGTAGAAAATACCGTGCCTCCGGAATATCGAGAGTCGCTCACTAAAGGGATCTTGATGTGGAATGAGGCTTTCGCCGCTGCCGGCTTTGAAAATGCGATTGAAGCTCGGCAGATGCCCGACAACGCTGATTGGGACGCGTCTGACGTGCGTTATAACGTGGTGCGGTGGGCAGACTCGCTCAGTATGTGGGCGCTGGGCTTTGGCCCGTCGCGGGTGAATCCACTGACGGGGGAGATTTTAGACGCCGACGTAATTTTGGATGCCAATGTGGTGCGCTTGCTGCGGCTGCAATATCAGTCACAGGGGCTCGATGCCTTGCCCGAAGCCGAATTTTATATGCAGCTCTGTGGTCAGCGATCGCAAGCGTGGTACTTACAGTGGGCGGCGCTACAGCGCGGGGGCGAAGCCGGGCTAGAGCAGGCGCAAGCGATGATGGGCCCGCCGCCGTCAGAGCGCCTGACTGATGATCAGTGTGCGGGCTATCTCGGCGGTCAACAGCATGCCTTTGGGGCCTTGGCGCTGGCGACCTTGTCAGGTGCTGATTTTTCGAGCGAGCAGCTCGATACCTACATTCAGCAATATCTGGTGGCGCTGACGGCGCATGAGATTGGGCATACCCTGGGGCTGCGCCACAACTTTGCCGGTAGCCGCCTGCTGTCTCCGAGTGACCTGAACGATCCCGCCATTACTCAGACTCAGGGCCTGGTGAGTTCGGTCATGGATTACTTTCCGCCCAACATTGCCCCAGTGGGCACGCCGCAAGGCGACTATTTTCCGACTCGGCTCGGGCCCTACGATCTCTGGGCGATCGAATATGGCTATCGTCAGGCCCCCCCCTCACCCCTGCGACGCGCAGAGCAGCAGATGCTCAATGGCATTCTGCGGCGCAGCACCGAGCCCGCACTGATCTACGCCACCGATGAAGACATCGTTGACTTCATTGATCCAGAATCGCGTGCGTGGGATCTCAGCGATGACCCGATGCAATATGCCAAATGGCAGTTGGATAATGCCCAAGCCGTTTGGGATCGTCTGAATCGTCTCTCGGTCGCCCCCGGTGAAGGCTATGGCAGTTTGCGCCGTCGGGTTGATCTAGTGTTTGGCTATTTTTTCAACAATACGCTCACGCTGACCGACTACATTGGCGGGCAGAGCTTCCGCCGATTAAACCCGTGGGAAAATCGCGATCGCACTCCTTTTGAACCGATCGCGGCGGCGAAACAGCGAGAGGCGTTGGTAGCGCTCAAGGAGCAGGTGTTTGCTGCCGATGCCTTTGAGTTTTCGTCACGGCTCATTAACCAGTTGGCCCCTGATCGCTGGCGGCATTGGGGCGTGTCACTGACCCGCTATCCGCTTGACTATCCCATTTATGAACGGGTGCTGGGTATTCAAAGCTCGGCTCTGAGCGAACTCTTTTTATCTGATCGCCTAGCCCGCGTGCGTGATTTGGAGTTCAAAACCGATGCCGAAGATGTCCTTACCCTGGCAGAACTCTACGAATCCATCTATCAAAGTGTCTGGTCTGAAGTCACCACTACAGAGGCGGCACCAGCAGTGTCAAGTCTGCGGCGCGGGCTGCAGCGGCATCATCTGAATATCTTGTCGAATCTGGTGCTACGGCGCACGTTTGCGGATGCGCTATTATCCCAAAGCTTTAACGAGTTTGTGGCGACGCTCTCGACGCTAGGTGCCCCAGAAGATGCCCGCGTCTTGGCCCGCTATCAGCTGCGGCAAATTGAGCAGGATGTGACAGATACGCTCTCGCAGTATGGCGGTCGCATGGAGGTCACCACCCAAGCGCACCTCGAAGATACCCGCGATCGCATTGCGCGAGTTTTGTCAGCCCCGCTGCTGGGGCTTTAGTCGGGTTTCGTTGGCTGTAAAACTTTAGGAGTGATGCCTACACCAGACATCACTCCTAAAACAAGAGCGGCGTAACCGTAATCTAGCCTTTGCGAGTGGGCATGCCAGTATAGGGTTGTACGCCCGTCGCTGGATAGTCGTCATGGGCTGGGGCGAATAGTTCTAACACTGCTTGTGCCAGCTCACCAAAAAAACCGGGCTTTTCTTGAATGACTGGAACCGCTTTGGTCATATCGTCTTCGGAAAATTCGTAGCCTTGTTGCTTGGCTAAATCAATCACTTCCGCCTTTTGATCCGCCGCTTTGACCTGTTCAGAGAGGGCCGAACTATCCGCAGCCTGCTTAAGGAAATCGAGCGCTTTTTCTTTAGACATCAGTAAATTTAAAGTGCGACTATCTTTTTAGTCTCCATCAGCTCATTACGAACCGCCTTAAAACGCAATAGACCCTTGCAAATCTTGAAACGCCGCAACACAAAACAGCCGGAACCGCGTTTCAGCAATCCCGGCTGTTAACTGGTGAGATGTTCGGTGCGATCGCCGCCGGCCACCAATATGACTGATGGAACCGGCAGTCGCGATCGCGGCGCCTTACGCCATCAGCTCTTTGACTTTGGCCATGATGCCGTTGGGGTCAATGCCCTGATGGGGGAACTGCTCCCATAACCCCCCGCAGCCCTCTTCGTGGGTGCCGAGGAAGGCAAACTTCGGCGTATAGCCCCGCTCCAGCAGCCAGGAACCAAAGCGGCTGCCTAGACCAGTGCGGCGGTTAAAGGATTCCGTCACGAGCACGAAGGGCGCTTGGCCCACCTTGGCCATCATGTCTTCGTCAATCACGTTTAGCGTGGCCTTGTTAATCAGGCCGACTTCAATGCCTTCTTGCTTCAGGCGTTCCACGGCGTCCAGCGCCCGATAAATTGAGTCGCCAAAGGTGACGATATAGCCCGCCGACCCTTCGCGGATGACCTCATCTTTACCAGGGGTAAAGGTGTAGTCGCCACCAAACAGGTCATTGCCATCGGTATCAAGCACCATCGGTACTTTAGAGCGAGTCGAGAAAATAAACCGCATGCCCGGATCGTTAAAGACCGCTTTCACCACCGCCTTCATTTGATTGGCATCAGCGGGGAAGTAAAGGCGAGTTTCGTAGCCATCATCCAGCCCGTTGTCGGCAAACATATTGTTAATGCCGAAGTGACAGGTGTTGTCAGCCATGTCATCAATCCCCGCATGGGAAAAGTGACAAAGCAGGTTGGAGTAGTTCAGCCGCGCCATGGTGATCTCAGAAATGCACATTTCTAAGAAGGCGCTAAAGGTGGCAAAAATGCCCTGCTTGCCTTTTTCCATGCCGAAACCGGCGGCGGCGGAGAGGTTGCCGCGCTCTTGAATGCCGCCGCTGATAAAGATTTCGGGGTGAGCCTTACGAATTTGAGCCAACCCGCAGGAGCCTTCGAGGTCGCTATCGACGACGAGCACACTTTCTTTACGCGTAGTTTCGTCCAGGCCGCCCAGCACTTCGACGACCGCGTCACCAAAGACGTTGCGGTTAGACCCCAGTTTGTCGGAGGAGCCCAAGAATTCGTAGGTATTCTTCGGCTTCTCAATGCCCTTGAGGAACGCCACAGCTTCACTGTGACCTTTGGCTTCCAGATATTTCAAGGCTGCATCAACCGGAATTACATCGTGGCCATGGGTGCTGCCTTCGATGCCTTCGATGCCGACGGCCATGGCTCGCTTGTTGACGATCGCCACCGCTCCTGGCGTATTAATCGCCTTACAAATATTGGCGTATAGACTATCTAGGTCTTCGCCATCGCCTTCGAGCACGGTCAGCCCGTGACCTTCGAGGGTCTTTTTGACGCGGTAGCCGCCCATATAGCTGGAGGGATGTCCGGCAATGGTGACGTCGTTGTCATCAATCAGCAGCTTCACGTTGATGTGGTTGGCCACGGCGAGACGAGCCGCTTCGGCAGCGTCGCCCTCTTGTTGAGCGCCGGCGGAGCCGAGACAAAACACCGTTTTGCCAGGGTTTGCCAGGGCCACGCCGTTCACGTAGGGCCACATATGGCCGAGGCGACCCGAGCTGAATTTCACCCCGGGGGTCAAGCCTAATTCGGGGTGTCCGGGCAGCTTATCGTTAGCGGCGCGATAGCGCATGAGCTGCTCTGCCGGTAGATCGCCGTTCAAGGTGGCCATCAGATACTGGGTGGCAACGCGGTGTCCAGCTTCGTCAAAGAAGGTGGGGACAAACGCGTCTTCATTACCTCGAAACAGGGCGTCCAAAATCATCACTTCGGGGACGGTGTCGTAGGGGCCGCCCGTGTGACCCCCGACGCCTCGGGCAGCACCGGTCGCGGTGAAAAAGACGATCGCATCGCGACACAATTCGACGTTGGCTTTGAGGGCGGCGCGCTGCTCGTCGGTCAAGGTTGGCACGGCGGGATCAAGGGTAATGCGTTTATAAGCGCTGAGATCAATAGGAAATTTTGTCATGGTGGCGAACCTGGGTGAACTACGGTAAAAAGTCTGCTGGGCGGGTGAGGCGATCCTTATCCTTTCATATTCGAGTCGATCTATTAAGAAAACATTACTATTTACCGTATCAATCTAGAGCGATCGCGTCCCTCCGTCCATCAAGAGCCGGTTAAAAAAATGCGCTGGGGGGCAAATCAGAACCAGTGACGGATGGGCTGTCCCGCTTCTAGGAGTTCAGATACGGTGACAAACCGATAGCCCTCGGCCTGATATTTATCTAAAATTTGCTGCACCAAAATGACGGTATTGCTGCGATCAGCGCCCTCTGATTCGCCATCGCCGTCGTGCATGAGGATGATCGCGCCGTTGGCGAATTTGGGGGCTAGCAGCTCCATCATCACGTCGGGCTCTTCGGGTTTCCAGTCGTTCATCTGCACGGTCCACAGCACGTTGGCTCGCTGTTGTTGTTTGAGGATGTGGGGCAATACAAACAAGCTGTGGCCGTAGGGCGAACGAAAGGGAATCGGTGCGGTGTAGTTGAGGTCTCGCAGCAGGCGATCGGTGGAGTCTAACTCTTCGCGAATGGCGGCTGGCGACATCATGCGCAGGCTGTGATTTCGCCAGCTGTGGTTGCCATTTTCGTGGCCTTGGGCCATCATGGTTTGCACAATTTCGGGATGCTGCTCAACGTGGCGACCCATGACAAAAAAGGTGCCCTTGGCGCCCGCATCTTGCAGAATCTCGCCGATCGCGGCGCTGTAGCGGGGGTCAGGGCCGTCGTCAAAGGTCAGGGCGACAACTTTTTCGGGGGTCTGCACCTTAAAGAAAGCGTCACCAAACACCCAAGAGGCGAGGTAGCGATTGGGCCACAGGGTGTTGCTAAATAGAATGATTAAGGCCGCGATCGCCCCCGCTAATGCCACATATCGGCCCCAACGGAAGCGCGATCGAGGCTGGGTCACAGTCGGGCGAGAGTCGAGGGTAGGCTGCATCAATTTAGACAAGGATTCCGTAACCTTTGTATTGAATCACCAAAGTTGATGCCTGTGTGCAAAGCTTGTGACGGCCAGGCTAATGGCCAGAGCGATCGCGGCAATGTTGGCTACGATTGGGGAATCTCGTCATTCTCGACTGGCTGCCATGAGCGATGTCATCACCCAGATCTATAACGCAGTTGCCCCCTTTCGACCTCTGACTCCCGATGACCCCGCTTACGTTAACTGTGAAGCTGAGCGGGGCGATGCC
>CALCPB010001034.1 GCA_937897665.1 uncultured Halomicronema sp.
GAGTGAGATTTTCCACGTTGGGCACACGGCCAGTGGCCAGCAAAATATCATCGACAACGAGGCGATCGCCGGTATTGGTGAGCACGACCTTCTTATCCCCTTCCACCAAAACCTGTTGCGCTCGGGTTTCAGTCAGAATTTTTACCCCTTCGGCGGCCATTTGCGCTTGCACCACGCGAGCCGCTTCGGGATCTTCTTTGGGCAAAATACCGTCACGACTGGCCAGCAGCGTCACTTGACTCCCCAACCGCGCGAATGCTTGGCCCAACTCACAGCCAATTGGGCCAGCCCCAATCACGACCAACGATGCCGGACGAGCCTGAATCGAAAACACATTCAAATTGGTCAGGTACCCCGCTTCTTTAAGGCCATCAATGGGGGGCAAGCCAGGGCGCCCGCCTGTGGCAATCAAATAAGCTCGGGCTCTGAGCTGACGCCCTTGCACTTCAAAGGTTTGCGCGTCGGTGAACTGGCCCTCACCGTAAATCACCTCAACCCCGAGCGACTCAAATCGTTCAGTCGAGTCATGCACCTGAATCGTGTCGATCGCGCGGTGCACATGCCCTAGAGCTTCACCCAAGCGCACATCATTGAGAGTCGCCATGACGCCATAGGTCTCAGCTTGCCTGACCGTATGGGCAACGCGTCCAACATGTAGTAAAGACTTGCTCGGCACACAGCCATAGTGCAAACAGTCACCGCCTAAGCGGGGTTCTTTTTCGATGAGGGCAACTTTGGCATTGAGTTGAGCCCCTGCACTGGCGGCCACGAGCCCAGCCGAGCCGCCCCCGATAATGACGAGATCATAATCAACAGCCATTTCTTTTCCCCTGTGCTCATCGAGTTCATGTTTAGCGTACTCAGATTGCCTGCTAACTAGCTGAGGCCTAGCTGAGAAGATACCGTGAAACAGAAACCGCCGCGTTCCCTCAGCACTACTGTCTCTCCTCAGCGATCGGGCTAGTCTCCCGACTCATCCCGCCCATCGCCCAGCCACAAATTTCCAAAGTAGGGAAGGGGGAAGGTTTGACCGGTAAATCTGACATCGGGACGCCCGGATCAGTCAGCACTGAAAAACTCAAATTTCGCCCAGTCTGCCGACTAAGCCTTAACGACCAACACACCCGGCTCTGACTGGATTGGTACCAGATTGAGCACATCAAGCTGGGCGCAATATTGTAAATCTTCTTCTTGGTGGAGGCGCAGCAACCGTTGACCATGGCTGGCACAGTGCATCAGCTCTAGTAGCGAGTCTTGCCACTGCTGATAAAGACTGACCGCTGCAATGGTGGCATCATTACCGGCAATATCTTTGAGGTCATAGGCTTGCTGTTGAGCCAGTTGGTCAGCGATCGCCCCAGCACATACGGTGTCTTCCAGAGCATAGTCACCTTCCCAGCCGGAGCCAACCAGCCACACCTGCTCAGGTTGATGCTTGAGCAGAAAATCCACCACCGCCTGTCGCGTCGTCAACGCCGCCGTAATCACCATCTCCACTTTTTGAATCCGATGCAGGCAGCGAGTACCGTTCGTCGTACTCATGAACAGATGCCGCCCCCCAGACCGCTCTGCCGTGTGATCGAGCGGGGAGTTTCCCAGGTCAAACCCTTCCACACGCGCACCACCACGCTCTCCCGCTAACAATCGCTGCTCAATCGGAAATTTTTGACTAGAAGTCCGGAGCAAATCTAAGTCACTAAAAACGTGGATGGATTCCGCACCAGCGTGGAAGGCCGCCGCCATGGTGGTCGTTGCTCGCAAAACATCGATCGCGATCGCACAGTCAGGTAGAGCCCCATCCGGCACTTCTTCAGGCGTGTGATAGACAAATAACTTCACGAATTATGGGCGCTCCCAATGTTGATACCGCTCTCAAATTTTTATTTTATTCGGGAAGGATCACAAAAAGAGATTAATCTTCGGGGCGCTAATTTTAGAGCAAGCTGTGATCAAGGTTGGC
>CALCPB010001035.1 GCA_937897665.1 uncultured Halomicronema sp.
ATACCGTGTCATTATCAGATGTTTGGCTCATCCACACGGGCAGCATACCGGTGTGCCAGTCATGGCAGTGCATGATCTGGGGTTTCCAGTAGTTCCAGGCAAATTCAGCGGCACCGTTGGCAAAAAACGTAAATCGCCAGTCTTCGTCACTGCCACCATAAACATTGCGGCCATCAAACGCCGGGTGGCCAAACAGATAAAGGGGCACATCAGTGCCCGGCAGCACCGTTTCGTAAATTGCGAAGTCGTTAAACATCGCATAGCCTTGCCAGACAGGATCTTTAGGAATCTCAGTCTTGTCAGGCATAAAGCCGTAGTAGGGCATAAAAATGCGCACGTCATGGCCCATTTTACGGAGCACCTTAGGCAGGGAGCCGACGACATCGCCCATGCCCCCGACCTTCGCCAACGGTGCCGCTTCCGCCGCCACAAACAGAATCCGCATGTTGCCGCCCTTTTGAGAAAGTTCTTGATGCCTTCATCAGTCTACGGGCGCACGGGCGCTCTGCATAGTAGGCGAAAATGCATTGGTAGAGCGCTCGCGCTTGCGGCTTGTGCGAAGGCGCAATGAGGTCAACAGGGTTTGCCTTGTCTGGTCGATGCGACTCGAATTTAACCAGCTCGAATTTGACGAGTGTGAACGGTTCTGGCTTGCGGGTCACCTATTCTAAAACGGGCTGGTTGAGTTTGATGACCGGACGTTGAGGGCTGGGCTCTTCGGCGATCGTACCCAATAGCCGCTCTTGAGGAATTGACTCAGCCAGGTTAGGCCCAACGATGCCGCCAGATAGCAGAATCTTAAAAGCGTCTTCGATCGAAATTGAGAGATTAATGACGTCTGATTCTGGCACGACGGCATACCAGCCACTGGTGGGATTGGGCGTGGTGGGAATAAAGACGCTCAGCATCGAAGAGCCGGCCGCCTCTTGCGCCGTGACCACCGTCCCCGTCACAAACGCCACGGCCCACAGACCACGACGGGGATATTCCACTAGGATCACGCGACGAAAACGACTCTTAGAGTCTTGGAAGAGAGTCTGTAAAAGTTGCTGCAGCGTTTTATAGACTGAGCCCGCCAAGGGGAGTGATTGAACAATCCGCTCACCAAAATCAAGCAGCCACCGGCCAGCGATGTTGCGCGCCATTAAACCGATGAGCAAAATACCCAGCAATGGCACGGTCAACCCGACCGCTAAGTTGATCACGTCACCCAAAAGCGGGGGCAGCCCGGTAAAAGGATTGAGTTGTTTGGGAAACCGCGTCAGAAACCGCGCCACCCAAAACGCCATCGTAACCGTCAGCCAGATGGTCGTTGCCAGGGGGATCACCACTAGCAAGCCAGCGATGAGATCGTTTTTTAAGTCCTGTCGGAATTTCTGAAGCACAGTCAACCCGATTCGTGTCCAAGATGGATTTTAACAATCATAAGAGCTGAACTTACCAAACCGCTATGGGCTTGAGGCAGGGTTCCACCGCGATATTGTAAACATCCGTGTTTAATCCTTCCTGCTCAAGCAGCCCTGATATGAACCAGCGAAAGCATCAACCACACCATTGGCCTCAGACTGCTTTCTTGTATTGTACTTAACATTTCTGGTCGATTGGGGAACGGGGGATCGCCGCCGTTTTTGCTGGCCGTTGCCCTATTGAGACTTTGGCCCGATCGCGAGGGTCGCGACGCCGCCAGCTATCCCAACTTCAAGATATATCGCGCCAAATTGAGATAGATGAGAACGCCCAAAACATCCACAACAGTTGTAATAAAGGGAGCGGACATCAGGGCCGGGTCAAACCCAATGGCGTTGAAGAGAAACGGTAAGGCGGCCCCAGCCGTCGAGGCCAGGATGGCGATCGCCACCAAACTGATGCCCACAATGATGGATACAGGCAAGCTGCCCTGCAGCAAAAAGGCCCAGCCGGTTACCACGATCCCCAACATGATGCCTAAAAAGGCTCCGGCGATCGCCTCACGCCGAATCACCGTGAGCGCACTCTTATTATCGACCTCCTGAGTATTGATGCCGCGAATCACCACAGTGGAAGATTGTGCCCCGACGTTACCCCCGGTGCCAATCAAAAGCGGAATAAAAGCCGCGAGGACCACCACCTGCTCTAACACCGCCTCCTGACTGCGAATCACCCAGGTGGTTACCGTGTTGGTAAGCAGCAAAACTGACAGCCACACGACACGCTTGCGGGCGACAGTTAATAGGTTGGTTTGAAAGTAATTGTCACCGCCTGATTGCACGCCCCCCAGGGCGTAGATATCTTCGGTGGCTTCCTCTTCTAAAATGTCGAGCACATCGTCTACGGTGACGATGCCAACTAATCGCTGCTCCGTATCGACAACCGGAACCGCCAAAAAGTCATATCGCTGAAGGAGCGGAGCCACTTCTTCTTGATCAGTGTCGGTCTGCACAGAGACCGCCTCGCGAGTCATGATGTCGCCGATTGTTTGTTCGGGTTGCCCCATCACCAAGTGCCGCAGAGACAGCGTACCGGTGAGTTGCCGAGCCGCATCAGTGACATATAGGTAGTAAATAGTTTCGCTGATATCGGCCTGATTGCGGATATGTTCGAGCGCTCTCGAAATGCTCCAGGTTTCTTTAAGGGCAATGTACTCAGGCGTCATGATGCGCCCGGCAGTATCGGCTTCGTAGCCTAGCAGCAGAGCCGTGGCCTGTCTTTCTTGAGAACTCATTTGGCTCAGTAGTCGCCGCACAATTTTGGCAGGCAACTCGTCAAATAGGCGGGCACGATCATCAGGCGACATCTGATCGACGATATCGAGCACATCCTGACGTTTGAAATCTTCGACGAGGGCTTGCTGAATACTGGAATCAAGATTTTCGTAGACTTCGATCGCTTCATTTTTAGAGAGTAGGCGGAAGACGATAGCCTGCATTGTCTCCGGCAAGCCTTCAATGGCTTCGGCAATGTCAACGGGCTGCACCGGCACCAGTAAGGCTTTGGCACCCTGAAAGTTGTCTTGTTCTAAGAGCATTTGCAGTTGCGATCGCACCAGTTCTCGCAGCTCTTGCCGCGAGATTGTCGAAGCGGTGGAGGCGGGCTGCACGACTTGCTCGGTCAAAGACTTACTCCGAATGTCCTTATGCATTGTAATCGCTGGCGTCGATTCAGCAGTTTACCCATCCAGCTTTCAGGCCCTCAACCGGGCTGAATATCGGTCATTTTTTCCGCTCTGAGCCGTTACGATTGGCGTTTTGCATAGAGTCCGTATTAGAACCATGGATGAAGTGGTCATTACCGAGTACGATCCCCGCTGGCCAAGCCTGTTTGCCCAAGAATCGGCTCGTCTGCGGACAGGGTTGCCGCCTCATCTGATCACGCGCATTGAGCATTTTGGCAGTACAGCAGTGCCCCAGTTAGCGGCAAAACCCATTATCGACCTGTTGGTTGGGGTGCGCTCATTGGCGATGGCTCAACAAGTCGCGGTGACACCGCTAGCCCAGTTGGGCTATGCCTACTGGCATGAAAACCCCGACCCTCGCCGCCTGTTTTTTGTAAAAGGTTTGCCGCCCAACGGCCCTCGCACGCACCATGTGCACATGGTGGAACCCCACAGTCCGCTGTGGGAACGTTTGCGGTTTCGAGACTACCTCTGTCAGCATGCCGATGAAGCGGTCCGCTATGCCCAGTTGAAGTATCGTCTCGCTCAGGACTTAGCAGGCGATCGCGAAGCCTACACCAGGGCAAAGGCTGATTATATTGAGTCGGTGATGCAAAAAGTTCGACAATAGTCCGTCCGATAGCCGCTTTCAGACTAAGATTGGGAGCGGCTTGTGTAGCGTCTTCCAAGTGGCTGTTCACCATCCCGACAGTAATGCCTTGGTAACCTAGGGATCAGGCCAATTGCGCAGCGGTGACTGCTGCCGGTGTTGCTGACGATAGAGCAGTTCTAACTGGCCGCCAGCTTCTTGAATAAAGGCGCGCTGCCGACGATAAAGCCCCTGAAAGAAGTTGGCAAAAATCAAGGTCAGGATGGCGATCGCTAACCCGATCGCGGTCGTGATCAAGGCCTCGCCGATGCCAGAGCCGACGTTGAGGGCGCGATCGCTGTCGCCAGTGCCCAAATCAAGTGAGGCTAGTGCCTGCATCAGGCCGAGAATGGTGCCGAGCAGTCCCAGCAGGGGCGCGATGCCAACAATTGTATTAAAAGCAGTTGAAAATCTTTTCAGCAGTGGCAGTTCTCCCTGCGCCGTGCTTTCCAACGCCAAGCGAAATTCTTCGGGGGTGGCTTCAGGGAGGGTGACGGCAGCGAGGAAGATGCGGGCAATCGGTAAGTCGGTGTGCTTTTTGAGTCGGGCAATCGCCGCTTGTGGCTGTTGGGCATAGGATTCCAGCACGGCCCGAACGAGTTTTTGCTGGCGTTTAGAAATGCGATTCCAAAACCAAAGGCGCTCGCAGGTTAAGGTCGTGGCCACCAGTGAGGCCAACAACAGCGGCAGCGCCACCACACTTTGGCTCAGACTCTCGAATGCCCCCATACTCGGCCCTTGGTAGATCGCCCCTCATCATAGCGGCATCTCTACAGCTTATTTACCCAACTTGTTGGCCAGAGATGATGTCGTGATACGACTACCGGGCGTCACCATCAAGCAGCAGTCTGGGCGGGCGTTGTGGCGGCGGGGTGGGGCAACAAATTCAACGCCTGAAAGCATTGAGCCAAGTCAACATCCCGCTCAATTAGGCAGGCGTGACCACTCTCGGGTAGAGGATAAATTGCGGCATTGGGTAAATGTCGCTGAAGGAGTGCCGCTTCTTGCTGAGAAGGCAACAGATGGTCGCGACCACTCGCCAACAGGGTCGTTGGGGTGGAGAGCTGCTGCAACCGTTCCGTGGCGACTTCAAACTGATGCAACATCTCTAATCGCCACATAACACAGGCTTGAGAAATGGGGCGAACGGTTTTGATAAACAGCTCTTGCTGGGTTTTCTCGATGCGATCAAAGTTGGCGATCACCGATAGCGCAAATGCACCCGACACGTTGAACAACCACTCCGGAACGAAAGCCGCCGTCTGGGCCATCCCGCGTAGCCAAAAATGTCGCCGCAACGCCGAGGCCGGATTAATCATGACCAGCTGACTGAGCAATTCCGGTGCCGTCAAGGCCACTTGCAGGGCTAAGCACCCGCCAAAAGATTCGCCACAGAGATAGGTGGGGCGATCGCCCTGCGCGTGATAAATCAATTCGACAACTGAGCCCGCTAGGCTTTCCCATCCCTGTCGATTGCTTTCAGGAATTTTGAGGCATCGAATATCGAAATAGGGGGATAGCACTTGTACCTGTTCGCCAAACAGCTTGCCCGTACCATCCAAACCCGGTAGAAGCACAATCAGCGGCTTCTCCGGTTGAGGAAAAATCGGGGCAAACAGGACAGGGGATGACGATACTGGCATAGCTGTATGGCTCTCAGAAGATCCGGTTATTTCTGTAACAAGGCATTGACAGCACCCCAACAGTCATCCGCAAGCTGCTGGGCACAGTCGGCAGCGTGGCGACCTTGATAGCGTTCGCGATCGGCCGGCATGACCCAGATCGGCTCACCGATTTTGACTTCCACCTCGCGGTAAAACACCACCGGATGACCGCCCCCCTGCTGAAACAAAGGCTCACTGGGATCAAACCACCCCAATAAGCTCAGCGGCACTAGAGACTCGAAACCGACCTCGTCGGAAGCAATCGCCACGGGGAGTAGAGCTAGCGGCCCCACAGGGACACGCAGCGCCAAATGAGCAAAGCCGCGCTGAAAGGGGTTAACCAAGCGAGGAGATTGAAGTTGCACCATAGGTTGTGCGCCTTCGGGAAAAATGCCGATCGCCTCACCGCGCCGTAAACGCTGACACCCCTGGCGAAACAACCGACGGGGTGACTCTAAAGGAAACGCCCCAAACTGATGGACGACATCTTTTAGGAGGGGCACATGCTCCATGTACTGGTGGCAGACAAAAGCCACGGTGCGATCAAGCCCCGCCATGAGTACAGGGGCGTCCAGGGGACTACGGTGATTGCTGACGACTAACAGGGGAGCATTCGCCGGAATCCGGTTGCGCCCTGAGACGCGCAGCTTAATGCCCATCAACTGCAGAGCACTCCGGGAAAGTTCGAGGGGGTCGGCATCTTCAAAGAAGGGAATCGGCAGAGGCGGCAAGGCTGTCATCAAGTGCAATCAATTCTGAATGGTCTTTACATTCCTTAATGTACCAAGTTTGGCGCGGATCTTTCCATATCGGAGGATGGATTCGCGCCAACTCGCCATCGTTCATGCCGCAACAGGTGAGTTTAGATAGAAGGGAGGGTCGGCCCAGATGTTTCGTCGGAGGAAATCGGCCAGAACCATGAGCGATGGGCGTGAATCAAAAGATGTTTGGACTCAGCGTTTTTATGATTTTGCGCTGGACTGCGATCGCCGCAAAATTTCGCCAACCCTGATGCCCTCTGAATCGCTGCCCGGCAATCCAGACCAGCTTTGGGATTAAGCCTCTGCGGTATTATTGACAGAATCATTCAGATAGTCTTCTCAACTCAAGTGATTTATGGATTCTGCTGGTAATCCGGTCAAGACGTTTGCCGTCACAACGCCGCTCTATTATGTCAACGCCCTGCCCCACATTGGCAGCGCCTACACGACGATCGCCGCCGATGCATTAGCACGCTTTCATCGGCTTTTGGGGCAGCCTGTTTTGATGATCACCGGCACCGATGAGCACGGCCAAAAAATTCAGCGCACAGCCGAAGCGCGAGGACTGGAACCGCAAGCCCACTGCGATGAGATTGTGGCTGGTTTTTATACGTTGTGGGAGCGATTAAACATTGCCTACGATCGCTTCAGCCGCACCACTGCGCCGCGCCATGCTGTGATCGTGCAGGAGTTTTATCAGCGCGTTTGGCACAGTGGCGATATCTACGAAGGGCGACAGCAAGGTTGGTATTGCGTGGCCTGTGAGGAATTCAAAGAAGAACGCGAGCTGTTGCCAGGTAAACGATGTCCCATTCACACGAACAAACCAGTGGAATGGCGAGATGAACACAACTATTTTTTCAAGCTGTCTAACTACCAAGAAAAGCTCTCGGCGCTCTATGCTGAACAGCCTGAGTTTATTCAGCCTGTCACTCGTCGCAACGAAGTGCTGAATTTTGTCGACAGCGGCCTGCAAGATTTTTCAATTTCTCGCATCAATTTGGACTGGGGATTTCCGGTGCCGACAGCGCCAGAGCAAACCCTATATGTCTGGTTTGACGCCCTGTTGGGCTACGTCACGGCGTTACTGGATGACGCCGATGAACCGACGTTGGAAAATGCTTTGCGCCAGTGGTGGCCAATTAACATTCATCTGATCGGCAAGGATATTTTGCGGTTCCATGCCGTTTACTGGCCCGCCATGCTGATGTCGGCCGGATTGCCGCTGCCCGATCGCGTTTTTGGCCACGGTTTTTTAACGAAAGATGGCCAAAAAATGGGCAAAAGCCTAGGCAACACGCTCGATCCGCTGGCCCTCGTCAATCAATATGGCGCCGATGCGGTGCGATTCTATTTCTTAAAAGAAATTGAATTTGGTCGAGATGGTGATTTCAGCGAAACCCGGTTTGTAAACGTTCTCAACGCAGATTTGGCGAATGATTTAGGGAATCTGCTAAATCGCACACTTAAAATGGCAAGCCGCTATTGTGGAGGCAAGATTCCTAAAATCTCGATGAATGCGTTTACCGATCATCATCCTTTAGCAGAGAGAGGGGCAAACCTGGCCGAACAGGTGCAGCAAGCCTATGAAAATTTAGCTTTTAGCGAAGCTTGTGAAGCCGTTTTAAGTTTGGTGCGCGCGAGCAACAAGTATCTGGATGAAACGGCCCCTTGGACACTGTTTAAACAGGGCCAGCAAACAGAAACTGAAATTGTTCTCTACGCAGTCTTAGAATCAGTGCGGCTATCGGGGTATCTGCTGGCACCGATTGTCCCTGAGCTGGCCACTGCGATCTATACGCAGCTTGGCTTTGCCGCCGATTTTGACCAACGCGACATTGGCCAGCAACTCCCCTTCAAACAGCATAGCGTCTGGGGCACGCTGCCTGGGGAGCAGCGATTAGGCAAAGCCAGTCCGATTTTTCAACGCATCGAGATCCCGGCTGAAGTCTCCTAGGCGGCTGCCACTGGGTGGGGAACGGCCAAACGCTACTTAAACACTCAACGATTCATCCATCTTCTATCTCTAGATTCATCGCTTTATAACAAAACGGAATTACATCACCATGCTGAACAACCATGACATGCTGAGTGAAGATCCAATCTTCACTCCTGAACAAGTGCTAGAAAACCGCGGCCGGGTGGCCATCTTTATTGATGGGTCTAACCTGTTTTATGCCGCCCTTCAGCTGGGCATCGAAATTGACTACACGAAACTGCTATGTCGGTTGACCGGCGGCTCTCGGTTGTTTCGCTCTTTCTTTTATACGGGCGTTGATCGCACCAATGAAAAGCAGCAAGGGTTTTTGCTGTGGATGCGCCGCAACGGCTACCGCGTCATTGCGAAAGACCTCGTGCAGCTCCCCGACGGCTCTAAAAAGGCGAACTTAGACGTTGAAATTGCGGTCGATATGATGGCACTGGTCGACTTTTACGACACCGCAGTGTTGGTAAGGGGTGATGGCGACTTGGCCTATGCCGTGGATGCGGCCAGCTATCGAGGCGCCCGGGTTGAGGTGGTGAGCCTGCGCTCGATGACCAGTGATAGCCTCATCAATGTGTCTGACCGCTATATTGACCTTGAGCAGATTAAAGATGAGGTCAAGAAGCTACCTCGCCAGGGAGCCTATACCTACCGCCCGCTGGCTGTTCCGGAAGAAGAAGTAAACACTCAGGCTTCGTCTTAATCGCCTACTGTCTAGTTCCTTATCGGCTTCAACATGAAACGTCCCTATTGGTGGCTGGCGGGCGCAGTGGCACTGTTTTTGGCGATCGCAACGGGGTTACGCACTTGTGGCGATCCCGGCGTTCGCGTCGAAGATTCGTCGGGTGAAACTGCGGACATCGTGCCGGGTCTTACCTTGAGAGACGTCACCCTAGAACAGCAAGACGATGATGGTGGCCTGCTGTGGAAGGTCGATGCCGAAGAAGTGACCTACAGTTCTGATCAAGAGGTGGCCGATTTAGTTAGGCCGGAAGGGGAGCTTTATCAGGATGGTCAGCTGCTTTATCGCGTCAAAGCGGATACCGGCACCATTCGCGAAAATGGCCAGGTCATCTTTTTGGAAGGTAATATTGTCGCGACCGGGGAGCAAAATCAGATGGTCATCTATGGCCAAAATCTGGAATGGCGGCCCGAAGCGGACGTCATGATTGTGCGCAATGGTCTGACGGGCAATCACCCCCAAATCCGCGCCCAGGCGAACGAAGCTCGCATCTACGACGTCGAAAGTCGCATGGAACTTGAAGGGGAAGTGGTCGCCACCACTGTGGTCGCCGATCCCCAGGTTGATCCCTGGCTCAAACTACAGGGCGAAACGGTGCTATGGCAGTGGGATCAAGAAACCTTGGCGAGCGATCGCCCTCTGCGCATCGAACAGTTTGAAAATGCCAAAGTGACCCAGGTATTTGCCGGACAACGCGGTCTGGTGGAACTTTCAGAAGACCGTGTCACCCTCGAAGAATCGGTTAAGGCGCAGCTGCTCGACGTGCCGATGGAGCTGACCACTGATAAAGCGATTTGGGATGTTGAAGCGGAGCGGGTGCAAGCGGTGTCGTCTGTGCGGGTCGTGGAGCCAGAGCAGCAGCTGACCATCACCTCCCAGCAGGGTGAGTTTGACCTGGCTGAGCAAATTGCCTATTTCTCTCGCGATGTTTTGGCGCTAGCCGCCAAAAACAATGGCCGCCTCACCTCTGATCGCCTGCGCTGGAATCTCGAAGATCAAACGGTGTTTGCCGAAGGTGCCGTCAACTATCAGCAAACGAACCCGCAGCTCAATGTGCGCGGCCCCCAAGCGCGAGGTCGGATTGAATCGCAGACAGTGCTGATGGATGGGGGACGGGTCACTACCGAACTCGTCCCGGATAACAATTAGCCACTTGTGACATCAGAGGCGTGACGAGCCGCGTTATCGGAGCGACTGTCGCCAGTGATGTTTCATCAATCGCAGGTGTTTGAGCCATAGCTCAGCGGGTTTGCCATAAAAGGCAAAGATATCGCCAAAGGCTCGGTTGGCATAACGATGATGAATTAAATGCCGCTCGGGAGTCGTGATGCCCAGAATTTTGCACATTGTGCTGAGCCACCGAGGCGTGCAATAGCGAGGGGAAAACTGGTGTCTCCAGATGACATGCAGTTCAGCTAAAATCAGGCCCACAGCGACCCCCTCAGGGGAAACTCGCCAGAGCAGGGGAATGAAGACGAGGTAGGGAAAGGCACTGAAAAACCCATCGATTAAGGCGATGGGCTGACGATTTTTAATGGCATAGCGAATGAAGCTACGCTTTGGGCTATGGTGAACAATACTGTGAAACTTGCCAAACACATGTTCCGGAACGTGGTAACAAAACGTTGCTACAAAATCACCCAGCAGCAGCAGTAGACTAGCTGTCGCGAGCAGCCGAATCAGGCCCATGATTTTCTCCCCACTTTCACACAGTCTTGAGGAACGGTATCAGGCAAATGTTAACGGGCACTTAACACCCGATTTAGAGGCGGTTTAAGTCACTTTGCTGATTAAGGAAAGTCAGTTTTCATCAGGCCCAAGGGGATGGTTGGGCAGGTTCTTAACTCTCAGGGGAAGGGGCAAAACCGAGTCGATTAAGGCCGTTTTAGTAGGGAGCGGCTGAATACCAAACTTTCGCGCGGTCGGTCGATCACAAGTTTGACTTGTGTTAAGGAGTGCGCTCTAATCACACGCCCGTAGCTCTTCTTTTGCTACAACCATCTAGCAAGGAATTCGATGACAACCCCCATGTACACCCTCAGTCCGTTTACTTGCGCTCGTTTGCAGCGTCTTCCCAAACAGCCGGTCGTTTGGGAAGGCGATCGCCAACCGATTTCTGAGGGTATGCTCGACGCGTTCGGCTATGACAGTAGCGCTCCCGATGAAGAGGACGAGGCCAGCGACTGTATTCTTTGGGTTGACGGTACGGAAGGGGCGTTGCGAGCGGTGACGATCATTCCAGCGGATACAGGACATGAGGCCGTTGCCCGCACCTTGTTACACGCGATGGAGCATCCCCAAGGGGCGATCGCCCCAGCGCGGCCTCACAAAATTGTGGTGTGCGATCGCGAAATTCATTTTTTTCTCCGCGGCGCGCTGCAAGACCTGGATGTCACGGTTGACTACGCCGAGACGCTGCCCGTCATTGATGAAATTTTTGACAGCCTACAGCAGCAAGATGATTCGATTGAATCGGAACTTCCCGAAGCGTTTCAGCAGGCCCTCAATCATCAGGCTCATCGCCTTTGGGAAAATGCGCCGTGGAACAATCTGGCCGACGATCAAATTATCAAAGTTGAGCTGAACCAGTGGAATCTCGGCACCCTCTATATTTCAGTATTGGGCATGGCGGGCCTCGAATATGGCTTGCTGCTGTATCGCTCGTTGGAATCGCTGACTCAATTTCGTCAAACGGCGACGCTAGGCACCCTCAGTACACGACAGATGCAGCAGGCTTTTTTGTCGCAAGACTGCCTATTTCTCAACTTTGAGCTGATTCGGGAAGCCGACTCCGGCCCGCTGTTGCCCCTCCCTTGGATGCAATCAGCCCCGTCTGAGGCGCGGCCAGAGTTTGGCAGTTTGCATCCCCTAGAAGGGTTAAGGACGGCCCTGGAGCTAGAAGAAGCCGCCGCGTTGAGAATCTGTTTAGAAGGGTTGAATCGCTTTCTCGAAGATCACGAAGAGGTGCTCAATAGTGCCGATTTCCCCGATTTATCCAGCCGCTACACCCTGACCAATTCCCTTGACCAGACGCCTCTAGCGGTCACCCTAGCTAATTGCCCC
>CALCPB010001036.1 GCA_937897665.1 uncultured Halomicronema sp.
CGTTGGGCCCTGGCAGACCTAATGAACACATCATGAATAAAATTGGTGGCACATGGACAGAAGCCAGTGTGATTGGAAAATTGCATCATAAAGGTTGGGGAGCTGAAATGGGCTACCCTGGTCTTACTCTAGATGAGGCAGGTGAACCGGTTGAAGGTTACCTGTTTAGTTCAAATAATTTAGCCTCTCATTGGGCCGAATTGGATACATTTGAAGGTGAGTCATACGAGCGAACTCTGACAACGGTGAAGCTAAACGATGGAAACATAGTTGAAGCATATATTTACGCACTCAAGCGATAAAAATATGATTGCGAATGTGGACAACTTTTATCGACATCTCTGTTGGAACAATCAGACAAATGGATGATCTGAATGGAGAACTTTATTGAAAATGCGATCAAATAGGACTTGAGCAAGAAAAATCAATCAGAGTACCCATTAAGATGTTTGGCATTTGTAGAAGATGCTTATGAAAAAGGGAATAACATTGAAATGTTTGATGAATCAACAGCTACTGAATCTGCAGAATAATATGGCTTCAATACTATGAAGTTTCACCTAAAGGTTCATTCGTTTTCTATAAGGCTATAGGCTTGATTGATGGAGTCGAAAAGGACTGGGGACACGTGAGCTTGTGTATAGGAGACAGTAAGGTTATTCATGCGTGAAATGTCATCCGGATAGATCACTATTTAGAAGTCCAAGCATTGTCAAATGCAACCGGATGGAGTGCGCCGAAATACCTTGGACGGACACCTCCAGAGAGATTCCTAAAAGGATATCAGCAGAGATAATGTGATTCTCTAGTTTGCTGCAGTCATCATGGCTCCGCTTCTGCAATGCGTGAAAAATTGAGCGCGATCGCCGGTCACAGCCAGTGGTTGATCGGCCACTATTTATCAGCAGCGATCGCTTTCTCAAATTCGTAATGCACGTCTAGGGGAATTTATCCAGACTAGGCTTGGGTAGAGCATGATTTTATGGACTATTGTATTTAGCACGGTACTTTCTAGTTGTTGATTTTCTCCCTTTTGTTGTAGACAGTGTCAACCACTGCTTTATTAGAGCGTGCCCATTGACAGAGCATCATGATTGGCTCATGGAGTTTGTGACCATGTTCCGTCAGGCTATATTCCGTTTTGGGAGGGACAACTGCATAGACAGTACGATGTACTAAACCGTCGCTCTCCAAGCGACGTAGGACTTGAGTCAGCATTTTTTTTGAAATGTCTGGTAATTGCCGCTGGAGTTCACTAAATCGTTTTTTCCCATCAGAGAGGCAGTAGAAAATAATCGGTGTCCAGGCATCTGATATTAGTACGAGTAATCGCCGTACTGGATAATTCCGCTCAAAAACTGTTGGGATCGATAATTCATCATTAGTTGTTAGCTCTTCACTCATATCAAAAGCCTTTCCTTTCAAAATATGGGTTACCAATTGGTGCCTACTTACATTTTAGTGACCTATTCTCTATATTGAAAAAGTTCAAAAAACTGAGATGTAATCGATGAAATGCATTCGTGTCGAAACACGCGGCAACTCAGAGGTCCTGACCTGTCAGGATATACCTAAACCAGATTGTGCGTCCGGTTATTTACTATTGAAAGTCATTGCTGCAGGAATAAACTTTGCTGACATCATGCAGCATCGAGGCACTTACCCACTACAACTGCCGCTTCCTTATACTCCTGGTATGGAGGTGATTGGGATTGTTGAGGTGATCGGAGGTAACGTGACAGACAGGAGATTGGGAGAGCGTGTAGCTGCAGTTTCTTTTGAGGCAGGAGGGTATGCCGAATACATCACAGTTAGACCAGAACAGGCGATTCCTCTCCCTCCCGAAATTGACGCGCATACTGCGCTGGCTCTACTGATACAAGGGCTAAGTGCTTATTTGCTGTTGACTCATGCTGCAAAAATTCGGAGTGGTGAAAGTATTATGGTTCACGCAGCGGCAGGCGGAGTTGGTAGTTTTCTAGTTCAACTTGCGAAATTGATGCACACTGGTGATGTGTTCGGTACCGCTGGAACGCTGGAAAAGCGTCAGAAGATTAGCAATTGGGGCGTCGATTACCCAATCAATTACAACGAACCAAACTGGCACAAAACTGTTCTCGAAATTACAAGTGGAAAAGGAATCGATGTCATCTTCGATCCAGTGGGCGGCGATGCGATCACACAAAATTTATCCTGCTTGGGAGTCGAAGGACGTTTTGTCAGCTACGGCTGGCTGTCAGGGAACTATCCAGCTCTGACACAAACTCAATGTCAGAGTTTGCTATTCAATAATCAAAGTGTGTCAGGTTTTGCCGTCAATGTGGTGATGGAGCGTCATCCTGATATTGTCGGTGCAGCTCTAGCACAACTTTTTACCTGGGTGCAGATGAATCAGCTTCACCCGATTTTAGGTCAAGTTTTTCCTTTAAAAGATGCTGCAAAAGCACATGCAGCGATTGCATCACGAACAACGATGGGTAAAGTTATTTTGCAGGTTGATTAATACTGTATAGCCAATCTAAATGTAGCCAACGGACAGATAATCTTTCTACTCATTTGAAGCTTTGTACTGTTATTGATTTGAACCGTTAGGCTGCTTTCTTTAGATTCAGGTTCATTTAGCTTTCTTGACCTGCTTTCGATGGCATATGTATCAGTCGATGGATTTTTGGACTCGAACTATTATGGTCCTTTAGGACAGACTCAATAGGTAAGTAGGTAGACAGAATTAATCAACATCCCGACAACGGCATCTCAAGGCTTCCAGAAGCTCAGGACTACGTTTCATTACGTCCATATACTTATAAGCCGTAGCTGATTGAGTGGGGGGTTACACCCAGGCTTGACGGCAAAAGTTTTTGGCTGTTAATGAATGACGTACCCGAGTTTAACTAAACGTCATGGCCACTACCGAACGGCAAAAAATGCTAGCCAATCAACCCTACTGGGCCGCCGATGCCGAGTTGACGGCGATGCGATTGGCTGCCCAGCAGCAGCTATACCGCTTTAACCACTCAGCTCCCGCACAGACAGACTTACGCCAGACGCTCGCGCGATCTCTCTTTGGTGCCATTGGCCTCAATAGTGAAATCATCCCGCCCTTCCACTGCGATTATGGCTGCCACATTCGAGCCGGTGACAATCTCTATATCAACGTTAATTGCATCCTGCTGGACTGCAACTGGGTGACCCTGGGGGATAACGTGCTGCTGGCACCCAATGTCCAACTCTACACGGCTTACCATCCGGTTGAGCCCACCCAACGACAAACAGGGGTGGAGATGGCCGCCCCCATTACCATCGGCAATAACGTCTGGATTGGCGGCGGCGCGATCGTCTGTCCTGGTGTCACCATTGGCGACCACACAACAATTGGCGCTGGTAGCGTGGTGACAAAATCGGTGCCCGCTGGCGTAGTCGCAGTGGGCAATCCTTGTCGGGTGATCCGAACGGTGGCCTGACTGAACGCCTCCGCTCCGCCCAACAGCTTGAGACCGCTCCAAATCACAGTTAATCATGAGGACTCGTAAAACTCGTGGCCGATGAATATCAACCCGGCCTGCAGCACCTCTCAACTGGTGCTGCAGGCAAAAGATTAATGACTCTACCTTAGAATTTTAGGCGTGCCCTTTTTCTTCACACACGCAAGATTTCACCAGAGCATTTAAGCCAAGTATATGAAAATCACTGAGCACACAGCGACAATCCTCAAGCTGCAGATGCAGAGTCGACTACGCGTCAACTTAACGCTCGTTCTATTTAGCTCTTTATTCTGGCTTGCAGGGCTCGTTTTTGTTCTCTCCGGTCGATCGGTGACATTCAACTGCAATCGGATTGAATCGGCTCAGATAACTTGTAAACGAACTTCTTCTGGTGTACTTGACAAAGAGTTTCATCTAGATTTAAAAGTCGCTGAAAGCTGGAAAACCACGACTTCTGCGGGTGATACAACGTATGGAGTCTTGCTGATCAGTGGGCACCGCGAGATTTCTCAAACCAGTACTTATCGCTCTGACAATTCAGCTCAACAGAATAGCCTGGCGGCCCAAATCAATGCTTTTGTAGACGACCCAGATAGAACTTCTCTAGAAGTCAAAACCCGCGATCGCAGGCCGAATTATCTCTTTGGCAGTGTCTGGATACTGCTAGGAGGAGGGGTCTCATATTTCTATGCGTTCTATCAGTCACTAATTTCATGTTGTTTTGACAAAAATTCGGGTCTAGTCTCTCTGAAGCGCAGAAATATTCTATTTCGATCTAGCATTTTTCAAGAACGATTAGATAATCTTGAAAAGGCTTATGTTGATCAAACCATCGACAGCGATAGTGATAAAAATAATCCTGAAACGAAGCTGATGCTTAAATCTGGCCAGTCAATTTCTTTAGGCGAATTGGGTAATGATTTCGACAATGTCGAAGTCATTAATCATTTTCTGGACATATCGTAGCTCTCAGTACGGGACAAAAATTCAAAAAGAATGTGAGGGTGGAATTTTATCAGAATTACCACAGGTCTAAGAAACCCCATGAATGACTAAAGCAAACTGAGAAAACCCCTCCAAGAGCATCTCCAGGTGTGCGAGCGGATTGTTAGCCTGCCCTACGGCAACGCAAATGCCAGGTTCTCATTCACTTAGGAGCGCTTTGGCGATCGCTTCAATCTGATTCACCACTACCGAGATATGCCCTTCATTTGGATACATTACCAGCTTCGCCGTCGGGAGAGTTGCAGCAGTTCGCTTTACTAGATCAAGCGGAACATTCTCATCCTCTTCACCATAGAACAATGTTAGTGGCATCCGAATTTCATCTAAGCTAAAGTCCCACTTCCTGAAGTAAAGTTGAAGATCCCAGGCAGTTCCTCGTGTTCCTGAACGAAGTCCTTCGTTCAAAGCCTCACAGCTTGTCTTTATCCGACCTGGCAATTTTAATACCGCGTAATCCGCTGCTGGCAGTCTTTTTTCTAAGGTTCCTAATAGTTTGTCTGGAGAATCATTAAGCGATCGCTGCGTCAATTTCATTGAGGCTTGATACAGCCAGGGAAAATACTTGATTAAAATCAAACTCCAACGATTGGATTTCAACAAATCCGCAGTTGTAAATTCCCATGCTCCTGAAACGATCACGGCTGAATATAATCGATGAGGAATCTTGGCAGCACAGGCAGCCGTATAGCCGCCTCCCGACGAAATACCCAACACTGAAAATTTGTCTAACCCCAGGGCATCGGCCAGAAAGGTGACATCCTTCGGCCAATCAGAAAATCCGCGATTCGGTTGAAAGTCTGACTGTCCTATGCCTGGACGATCTGCCGCAATCAATCGTAAGCCTAATCGGATAAATACTTCATCGCCTAACAACAATGGCTCTAACCGGGAAGTGCCGCCACCATGAAAGTAGAAAACAGGATGTCCGTTGGGGTCGCCGTACTCTACATAGGCTAACCGTCGATGGTCAGGTAGGGTGAGAAAATTCGTACTTTCCATAGCAGCATTCTTGAATCGCCAGCTGAGTCTGGAATCTCAAACTGAGTCTGAAATCTCATTATTTCTCCACTAATAACCTTAACCAATAACTTCGCAGGCTAACGGCAGACATCACCGGGCCGCCGCAGTAGAGTCCACCATGTCGAAACGCCCGGATCGGCGGCTCCGGTGCATGTCATTGTTATCCCATTGGGAATGTGGCGACATTTTCCACCAGAGCCCAATCTTCGTCCTGGGTGGGTCGAGACCCATACAAAGCGTGAGAGATAGCATAAAGTCTATAGCCGCGTCGGCCAGTGGCGTATCGGCGAGAAATCGTGTCAACGGCGTCTCTGTGCCCAAGTCGTAAAGACATTTCAACCGGCAGATCAAGCAGATCTGATGCGTAGCGTACAGAAAGACCAAACGGTGCAAGCCACATGGCATCAGCCTTTTTATCCGAGAAGATGCAACCGCCACCAAAGCGGAACGTCAGGCCATCACGCTTGAAGTGAACGAAGTCGACACCATCACACCAGAATTGGTGCAGGTCCTGGTTCTCGGAAGTCCGGATGATTCGCCCAATCAGGAATTCGGTCGAGACGCGCAATAACTCGTGATTGCTTCGGTCATCATCGAAGAATCCGTGAGGTTCAATACTCCAGCGGTGAAGTATTCGAGAATACTGCTGGTCGGCAGAAGAGCATTGTTCCTTTCGGCAATCGTCGCGGCTCGGCATCATTAAACAGATAGGATAACAATATTATTAGACAGAAAGTTGCCGCATATTATGTCAGACAGATTGGCTGCCCTGGCAACCAAAGTTCAAACCTATCGGCTCAATCAATCACCAGATTAGGGGTGAACTCGTGTTGGACGAGGGGGCGGAGACTGTTGAGGCCCGCAGCGATCGCCGAGCCGTTGTGAATCACTGTGGCAATCAAGGGACTCAGCCCAGCAGTGGTGGCCAGTCCTAGGGCGACCAAGTTGGTGACGACGACGAGGGCGATGTTTAGCTCAATCAGGTCGCGGGTTTGGCGTGCGATCGCGAGCTCTTCCAACAGGTCCAACAAATCATTATTCATCAGCACCACATCGGCGGTTTCGCGAGCGACATCGGCTCCCCGTTCAAAGGACACCGAAACATCGGCATAGGCTAGCGCTACCGAGTCATTCAAACCATCACCGACAAAGGCGACCGTGCGTCCAGAGCGATGCAAATCGCGCACAATTTTGGCCTTTTGGTCGGGAAACGCTTCCGCATAGACCTTGTCATCAGGAATGCCCAACGTTTGGGCGACCTGCGCCGCGCGGTGGGGGTTGTCCCCGGTGAGCAAGTGGAGTTCCAGGCCAAACTCCTGCTGCAGGAGGTGAATCAGCCGCGAGCTTTCTCGCCGTAAGGGGTCGGTATAGGCCAGCGTGCCGATAAACTCACCGTCGCAGGCGACATAAATGAGTGATAACGCGCCTGCCTGCGGAGTGATCCAGCCGTTCCACATCACCGCTTGCTGCTGCAAAAAGCGCTCGCTCCCCACCGTAATGGTGTACCCCTCAATGTGGGCGGTCACTCCCAGTCCCACACTGTAATCCCAGTCATCTCGGGGCAGCAGGGGAATTCCCCGAGCCTGAGCCTGTTCTACGATCGCCTCCGCCACCGGATGGGTTAAGTGCTGCTCAGCAGACGCCGCCAGTTGCAGCAATCGTTCCGGTGAGAGGGTTGAGGAAAGGGGCGCAATGTTGGCGATCGCGAGGGTGCCTTCGGTCAGCGTTCCCGTCTTGTCAAAGACAATGGTATCGACTTCGGCCAGTTGTTCTAGGGTGCGGCCACTGCGCACCAGCACCCCGTGGCGCGTGGTGTGATTCAATGCCCCCAAAAACGCCGTGGGAATCGACACCCGAATGCCCGTGACAAAATCCAGGGTGAGAATGGCGGCGGCGCGGGTCGGGTCGCGGGTGATACCCAACACCAGCGTGGCCAGCAGCAGCGAGGGAATAATCAGGCGATCGGCCACCTGCTCGGTGTAGTTGGCCATGCGGGTGTCGTAGACCGGTGCCTGTTTGAGTAGTCGCAGCCCTGTCGCCGCGCGAGTTTGGTCGCCGACCCGTGCAGCCTTGAGGGTTAACTGCCCTGACCGCACCAGAGTGGAGGCAAAAACATAGGTCTCGGGGCGCGCCACGACGGGCATTGCTTCTCCGGTAAGACCCTGCTGATCGACTGTTGCTTCCCCGCTCAACACCGTGCCATCTACCGGAATTTGCTCCCCTGGATGCACCACCACCCGGTCTCCCAGCTGCACTTGATCGCTAGGCACTTGCCGCAGTTCGCCTGCCACGCCCTGCACCCAGGCAAAGCGACCGATCGCATCCGCTAGGGTAGACGATCGCACTGCCGTCGCCCGAGCCGTTTGGTCGCGAATGGCATCGCCAATTTCATGGAGCGTAATCACCAGTGCCGGGGTCAATAATCGTCCTTGCCAAGCACTTAGGCTCAGGGCGAGAAAGTCCAAACAGTCAATGTTAAGGCGGCGATCGCGCCAGAGACTTTGCCAAGCTCGCCGGGCAATAGGCCAGATAGCGATCGCCAAAGTCACCGCCGCCACGGGACGCGCCCCCCGCAATCCCGGCCAACGACTGGCCAACGCGAGCGCTGATGCCAGCAAGGGTAATCGCAACGTTGAGTGGCGCTGATCGACAGCCCCCTTGCAAGGAGCGGTTGGGCGATCGCCCGCTAACTGCGTCTGCGATCGCAACTCGTTGGGGGCCAGGGCGACAGCCTCAAGGGCCTCTAAATCATGCTCTAAATCGCCTAGCAGTTGGCTGAGTTGGGCAGACACCGTTGGTGCAGCAGCAGGAGCGTAACGGATCACCACCGACCGAGCCGCTAGATTAATGCGCACCTGCTGCACCTCAGGCAGAGCGGCCAATCCTTTCTGGAGTTGAGCTTGGCACTGAGGCTGAGTGCCTAACCTGGGAACCCGCAGCCGTAGCCGCCCCGGCACCTGATGCACAATTTTCCACAGTGCAGCATGGTCTGAGGTCAGAGCTACCGCATCTGGAAAGGCCCCGATCGCCGAAGTCGAAAATTGCGTCATACCGTTTGCGGTCAATGAAGGAGCCGGAAAGGAGTCAGGTTAGGCCGTGACGATATCTTGTTCTGCCTGCTCTAACACTTGCAACAGCCGCATCCCCAGCTCTAGCTCAGTGAGGTCAGCCCCGTCATATTGAATCGCGATTGAACTGGCGGCGCGGTTAATTCGCACCTGGCTCACAATATCTTGAACCAGCAGCAGCTTCTCTAAACGCTGAGCAAAGGGCGAATCGGTCAGCAGGCGAGGAATCCGCAGGCGAATGCGCCCCGATACAGAATGGACAATGGTGTAGTCCTCCTCTTTAAACGAGGAATGAGCGCCATTCGTCGCGGCGGCTTGCACCGTGGGCAAATCATCCGCTGACTGCTTTTTGAGCTGCACAATGGCTTGTCGGGCAACGGCGGCGATCGCCAGATTCACCACCAAGGCACTGGCCCCTCGCAGTCGTAACTGGGTCGTCACGAACAAGCCGCCCAGCACCGGCAAAATGGCGGCAATTTCGCTATATTCTTCTAGCCAATGCCCTAACTGAGAACCATAGTCAGTTGCTGGAGCTGATTGTTCTGGCGTAGTGCCTATTGTCATCATTGACTTTTTCCTGATTTCCCGACAAGTCAAGCGATCGCAGAGATTAATTATCTAGTATGAAACTCGCTTGTTGCCGATCAGTGTTATCTAAAAATAATATTTCGATAAGGTCTGACCCGCGCTCTTCTGGGTGCGGCGGCTTGATGCAACGAAAGCGATCGCTAGCAGCGGGAGAACATTCTGAAATCTGGGTGAGCCAGCGATCGCCAATTACCGCAAGCTCAATTGAGCGCCCGCATCTCATTCATCAGAGGGCACTACAATCCCTTGACCAGGCGTGAAGCTCTAAGGCCTCGGTCGGTTGGGATGCTTAGGATATGGGAGGCGGCATTTTTCAAATACGCTGTGCCACATGGCCGCAACCAGTCGCTTCGAGGTCAGCGTAATGTTGTGAATGCCAAGCTGGGGCACCGGTGAGATCGCCTCAATCAATCAGCTAGACCTGGTACC
The DNA here is from genome assembly GCA_937897665.1 of uncultured Halomicronema sp. Lineage (GTDB taxonomy): Bacteria > Cyanobacteriota > Cyanobacteriia > Phormidesmidales > Phormidesmidaceae > Halomicronema. The sequence goes on from CALCPB010001036.1 coordinate 9,593, forward strand.
CTCGACAACCGCCGCTACCGCACCAACGGCCTTGCTCGACAGCCTTTCAACCTTGAGGGAACCCTAGAAATCCTGATTACCGAATTGAGCTGATTGCATGAGGAGGGCCGCGATCGCGATCTCAACCGCTCGGTCAAAACATCGACCTCTGCCTCCGTCTTGCGAGCAGCTACTCGTCCTCAGATTCGGTCTCAGCAGGAGTTGGCACAGGCTCGGGTGCCGGCGTGGG
>CALCPB010001037.1 GCA_937897665.1 uncultured Halomicronema sp.
GATTGCTCAAGGGGGTTAAGTCAACGATTTGATTGCCGCCGAGCCTCAGGCTGGTCAAATTAGTCAGCTGGGTCAAATGGCCTAAGTCAGCGATTTGATTGCCGCCGAGCCTCAGGCTGGTCAAGTTAGTCAGGTTATTTAAGGGGGCTAAGTCAGCGATTTGATTATCCCAGAGGTCTAGCGCAGTCAGCTGGGTCAGGCTGGCTAGGGGCGTTACATCCACAATTTGATTGCGATCGAGGTACAGGCTGGCCAGATTGGTGAGACTAGCTAAGGGCGTCACGTCTGTGATTGTTTGCGCACTCAAGTTAAGCTCAGTCAGGTTAGTCAGCATGGCTTCAGCCTGATTACAGTCAGGCGTCCCCACAATTTTGAGCAGCACCTCGACGGTATAACGCGCTGCTGGAGTCAAGCTGGCTCGGTTATGGCACCAGTCAACAAAGGCTCCGAAGGTTGCTGCCGTCTCAGCGGTTGCTGAAGATGAGATAGTTTCCAGAGACTGGTTGTGCTTGGCGGTAACCTTGGCACAGTCTGCATTCACTATTAAAACCGCGAGCAAACCCACGCTAATTACCGGCTTCATAGCGACACCTCCTGATGCTTTGAGTTTCTAAAGTTCAACAGTTAAGTGCGTCAAATTGGCTCATGGTTGGCTGAAAACGAGCAGTGACAGAGCAGGTGCGATCGTGCGCTTCATGGTGGTTCCTTCCCCTTTGCAGAGCAGCCTAGCTCAGGGATCTCTCAAGTCAGTGACTTAAAACCGATCAGCCATTGACTCAAAACTGACAGATGGTTTCGGGCTGTACGGGGCCGGTGCGATCGCTCAGCAACGCCGCTACAAAAACTATTGCAGATGTCTTATGGAGGATGTCACTGTCAACTGAGTGTTATCGCTTTTTCTTTGTCAAGGCGGAGCTTGAATACTTACACTTCTATCAGAACTTCCATAAAAAAAGGGGCAGCTTGGCTGCCCCTCAGAAATCATGACTTATGCATCTACAAAGCTGTCAAATTAAGCCTCAGCTTGAGGCAAATCTGCCATCGTATCGGTTGACTGACCCAGGTTGATTTTCACAACTTTGTTACGAACTTCTTCAACTTTGGGCAGGGTGAGCATCAGGAAACCATTCTCAAAGTTGGCTTCAACAGCATCATTTTGAATGGCTTCAGGCAGATTCACCACGCGGCGGAAGTTGCCGTAGTGGATATCGTCATGCAGCACGCGATCGCCTTCACCAATTTCGACCTGACGGCGCTCACCGCTGATAACAACAGTTTCACGAGTCGCTTCGATGTCAATCAAATCAGGGTTAGTGCCTGATAGTTGAACGGTCAAAATATAGCGATCGTCGTTCTCCACTAAACGCACAGCGGGCGTCCAGGCAGAGGGTGCAGTTTCAATGACATTGCTGACTTCATTGAACACACTGTCGAGCTGACGACGCAGAGTTTCAACTTCTTGAAAAGGATGCCAGTAACGAACAATCATTTGATATCTCCTAGATGTCAGGTTGAGCGTTTTCTTAAGCTCTCTATGAGTCCTATGATGCAGCGTTAAACGGCAGCTCAACAGTGGCAAAAACCTCACCAAAATGGCGAATTCTTACACCGAACTGACCGTATCGAGTTTGCCGTAATCCTGCCGAAAGGTCTGATATTGCGGTACTGACGGCATCCCTGAGAACACTTTGAAGATACTCCTGAGAATATTGGAGACGTGGCAGCACAACGACATCCCTTGTCTGATGTCTATTTTCTGCTCAAATCTAGAAGGAATACATGCTCCCCTCACTTCCCCAACGCCTGACTCTCCCGCCTTTCTCAGCAGGCAATCACCCTCGCGAGATCGCCGAACCTGTCTTGTGATAGCTGCCTGTTCAGAGGGAAGTGTTTATTATGGAGGAGATTAACAAATCGCAATACTCTAAATGTGAGCTGCTCACCGGGCAAGCTGCGGGTATCCATTCAAGGTTTTCATGACCGATTCTTCTCTCAATAGGGCGCGCTCAAACGCTTCGTTGAAAGGCGACTGCTGTTTGGTCAAGAGTTGTCGTTAGAGCTAACGGCCATTCTCAGCGTGTACTTTGTCCAGGGTATTTTGGGCTTGGCTCGCCTAGCGGTGAGCTTTTTCCTCAAGGATGATTTGGGCCTCACCCCGGCGGAAGTGGCGGCCCTTACCGGTATCGCCTCGGCGCCGTGGACGATCAAGCCGCTGTTTGGCTTTCTCTCCGATGGGTTTCCCCTGTTTGGCTATCGGCGACGGCCCTATCTAGTGCTCTCAGGCTTTTTGGGCACGGCCTCTTGGCTCGCCATGGCCACGGTCGTGAATACGGGCTGGGCCGCGATCGTCGCAATCACCCTCAGTTCGCTCTCGGTGGCTGTTGGTGACGTTATTGTCGATTCTTTAGTGGTGGAGCGGGCCCGCCGCGAATCGCAGAGCGGTGCAGGCTCTCTACAATCTTTGGCTTGGGGCGCAGCCGCCCTCGGCGGCTTGCAGACCGCCTACCTCGGCGGCTTGCTGTTGGAATATGCCGATACTCGCTTCGTCTTTGGGGTGACGGCGACCTTTCCCATCGTGGTGTCAGGAGTGGCCTGGCTGATTGCCGAAGATCCCGTTACCGAGACCTCAACCTGGCAAGTCATTGGCGGACAAATTAAGCAGCTCAAAGGCGCCATCACGAAAAAAGTGATTTGGATGCCTGCTCTGTTTCTGTTTCTCTGGCAAGCGACGCCCACTGCAGACGCGGCATTCTTCTTTTTTACGACCAACGACTTGGGCTTTGAACCCGAATTTTTAGGCCGGGTGCGGCTAGTGACCAGCATCGCCTCCCTAATCGGCATTGGCGTCTTTCAGCGGTTTTTGAAAGCCGTCCCCTTTCGCACCATCTTTGCCTGGTCAACGGTGCTGTCAACGGTGCTGGGCTTTTCGATGCTGCTGTTAGTCACGCATACCAATCGAGCGATCGGTATTGGCGATGAGTGGTTTAGCCTGGGCGATAGTTTGGTGCTGACCGTCATGGGACAAATCGCTTTTATGCCAGTCCTGGTACTATCGGCGCGCCTCTGCCCCGTCGGCATTGAAGCAACTCTATTTGCGTTGCTGATGTCGATTTTGAACTTAGCGGGGTTGCTCTCCCACGAGCTGGGGGCAATCTTGACCCATTGGCTGGGCGTTACCGAAACCAACTTCGAGAATTTATGGCTGCTGGTGACGTTAACAAACGTGTCGACGTTGCTACCGTTACCGCTGCTGTTCCTCCTTCCTAAGACGTCTTCTCAAGGGGAAGATGAGGTGATTTCGAGCAAAACCCTGGCTGAGAGTCAGGCCGCTAACTTGGCTGCTGTCGTTGAATCAGAGGAGCCAGTTGGCATCGCCATTGGGGCGATTGAGCCCAACGCTTAGTCCAGTGGCGCGATCGCCCGCCAACCCTGTCTGCTAGATCCTGTCTGTTCACTTCCTAATCGCAAAAAACCATGCAAACCCTGCCTACCGCCTCCAGTTCTGACACTACGGCCTCCCCGTCCTACGGCATGGAAGATTGGCGCAGTGGCTATCGGTCTCAGCCCGAAGAGTTTGCCTACTGGATCGACGAGATCGAAGGCGAAATCCCTGCTGCGCTCACAGGCACCCTGTTTCGCAACGGTCCTGGTCTGCTCGACGTGCAGGGCCACCCGGTGAGTCATCCCTTTGATGGCGACAGCATGAT
>CALCPB010001038.1 GCA_937897665.1 uncultured Halomicronema sp.
CACTGCCCACCGCTCGTCGCCGAATGACGGGCTCGTAGCCGGGATAGCATCGCACCAAGACGTTGTCATCAGAGCGCGTCACATACAAAACCGAAATGGGTTCACCATTGAGGACTTCAGTGACCAGAGAGGGCGGTGCGGCAGCTGTGGCGAACTGGGTTTCACTGGCTACGATGGGAGAAGTGGGTGGCAGTGTGAACGCACTGCCTCGGAGGCTCCAAAGGCCCATTAGCAAAGTAGCTAACACTCCCACTATCAACCCGATCACGCGCGAAAAACGAGCTTTCATAAACGCCTTAACCGCTGCCCTGGCTTCCATACTATCTGTGGATGCTTACCAGCTGTCGAGAGATGAGGTTGGGTGTCGAACCTTAACGGACGACAGGCACTTCGTCGATGGCACTCATGTGGTGGGATTAAGCCCGGCGAGCAATCACCCCTAAAAGATTTTATGTCGGCACAAGCTGATCATTACGCTGCAGTCTTGGCCATAGATGTATGACCACCCAAGCACCGATGTGCATCACGCCTCAGAACTTATTTCATTCGTTGGGGAAGAGGCCCAGTTGACTGGGTGTAGACGGCGTCGCCCGATAGCTTTGAATAGTCGACTCCAAAGCCGAAACTGCCTGCACAAACTGCACGTCTTGCTCAGAGGCTAACCGGGCCGGATCATTAAACAGCGCCTGCAGTTCAACGTTGCTCAGGTCAACCTCGATATCTGGAGTGATGCCGCGTTCGCTAATGTCGGTGCCGTTGGGGGTGTAATAGTGGGCGATTGTCACGGCCAGTCCCGACCCATCCGAGAGACCATAGAGCGACTGCACTAAAGCTTTGCCATAGGTTGTCGTGCCTACCACGGTCGCCCGGTCATTATCCTGCAGAGCCCCAGTCAAAATTTCGCTAGAGCTGGCAGAACGACTGTTGACCAACACCGCCATCGGCAAATCCGTCAGAGCGGAGCGGTTGGCGCTGATTTCTGCTGGGTCGCCATCGCGATCGAGGGTTAGCACAATCGGCCCTCGCTGCAGCCACAGTCGGCTGATCTCAATACTGGCCGATAGCAGTCCACCAGGGTTGCTGCGCAGGTCTAAGACAAACGCTTCAGCATTCTGTTCCTTGAGGGTCGTGATGGCCTCCACCATTTGCTCTGTCGCGTGGCCGTTAAACTCATCCAGGCGAATGTAGCCGATGCGGTAGCCGTTCACCTCTTTGAGCTGATGGGCCACGGTCGGCAGTTCGAGGCGGGCGCGGGTTAAAATTACCGAGCTAGGCTGGCCGCTCTGCCGCGAGTAGGTAAGGGTAACCTGCGAGCCATCGGCCCCCCGCAGCAATCGGGCAACGCCTGTCGTGCTCAGGCGCTCAGTCGATTGGCCATCGACTAACAAAATGCGATCGCCGGCTCGCAGACCACTAGCCTCTGCCGGTGAGTCAGCCAGCACTGTCGTTACAAAAATGCCTTGAGACTGGTCATCGCGGCGCAGCTGCAGCCCCACCCCAGAAACTTCTCCGGCAGTTTGGTCAGAGAGGTCGGAATATTCTTGCGGGTCTAAAAATCGCGTGTAGGGATCATTGAGGCGACGCAACTCCTCTCGCAGGGCCGTATAGGCCGCTTCCGTTGAGCTGTATTCCTGACTCAGCAGGCGCTGCCGCACGGCGAGCCAGTCAGTTTGATTAAAGGTGGAATCAACATACTCTCGATGCACTAGCTGCCACGCTTCATCGAGCACGGCCTTAGGGTTATCTTCTAAAACTTCGATCGCCTCAGCCGTTGGCACCCGAACGGGACTCGCGATCGCAAATGCTGTCAACAGAGAGGTCGCAATCACCCCCTGAGCAAGATCCATCAGCGAGGGGCAGCGGCGGTTGGCAGAAGAGGTCATAGGTTAAGTCAACGAAGGTGGGCGCAGGCAGATCGGGTAGATGACTCAAAGCTGCAGGGCATCAACTCAGCAGCGTGGATGGTGAGCAGGCCATCGAGCGAGTTGAAATTAGTCTAGCCAAAATCTTTTCCCAACGGGCAGTCTATGTTCCAAAAATAAGACTGTGTTTAGGTTTCTTACTAAATGGGACGGGGGAAGTAGGGAATGGAGGGTGGAGAGTAGAGGGTGGGGAGTTGGGAGGAAGGAGGGGCGGCAGCGCAAGGGGGCTGGGG
>CALCPB010001039.1 GCA_937897665.1 uncultured Halomicronema sp.
GCAAGACATATTCTTGCTTGGAGTAGGTGGCAAATTGAGCCGCGGGACGCTGGTAGTAAAGGACTCGGGTGTGCCCCGGTTCGGAGTAATCGGGGTCAGGGGCGATCGCTAACGGCCTGACCATCACACCCCGCTTGAGCACCAGCTGTTTGATCAGGGGAATGATTTGCTGAATGAGAGGATTCTCAGTAAACATCGTGGTGGGCCAAGGCTGCGGTAATTCCACCAAGAGCCAGTAATCGACCTGGGGGGCCGAACCAATGGGGTCTTCTCCCCGCGCTTTAGAGATCTCTGAACAATACCGACAATCGCTTACCGGGGTATCTAGCATCGCCCTTTCCTGAGATTAGCTCTCAATTGTGTTGACTTAGAGGTATCGTAACTCTTGCTCAGGCATATACGTAGGAGATTACGACAAAGAGGGCTTACTAACCCTGTGGCAACCAAGTGCAGCATTTTTCTCTACAGGATGGGAAACCTTAAGCTATATCTCTCGCATTTGCGATCTCACCTTGGTTTCTTAGATAACAACTGACCCCATGCTAGAGCTGAACGAAACAGAGGACTCTCCTAAGTCCTCTACGACCGCGCAGACAAGAGCAGACCTAATTGCGACCCAAAATGCCCTGATCAAGATCACTAACCAAATTCGAGGATCACTTGATTTTTCGGTTATCTGTGAAACCGTTAATCAAGAGATGCTGCATCTCTTAGAGGCCGATAGAGTCACTATTTACCGCTTCAATCCCGACTGGAGTGGTTATTTTATGTCTGAGGCCCTGCGTCCAGGGTGGATACCCTTAGTCGAAGCCCAAAAACACAACGATTTAATTTCCAAGAATGTTAGTGACTGTAGTATCAGGCTGCTCAACACTCATCAAACAAACGACACCCACTTGCAGGCCACCTATGGAGGCGCTTTTGTTCAGGGGAAAATATTCCGAATTTGTGAAGATATTGAGAATGCAGGCTTCAGCGACTGTTATGTAGAAGTCTTACAAAGCTATCAGGCCCGCTCCTACGCGATTATTGCCATCTATCTAGATAATCAACTGTGGGGTCTCTTAGCGGCTTATCAAAATTCTGGGCCGCGACAGTGGCAAGGGCATGAAGTGCAGTTGCTCGTGCAAGTTGCTGAACAGCTGGGTATCGCCCTCAAGCAGGCGGAATATGTCAAAACGATTCAAAATCAAACCACCGCACTCAATGAAACGCTGCAGCAGTTGAAGCAGTCTCAAGCGCAGCTGGTTCAAGGTGAAAAGATGGCGGGCTTAGGTCAGCTAGTGGCGGGTATTGCCCATGAGATTAACAACCCGATTAACTTTATCGATGCGAATCTGTATTACGCCGAAAGCTATGTGAACAGTTTGCTCGGGCTACTGCCATCATCCCCGCAGGGAACGCCAACAACGAGTAGTGACACGACCTTAGACTCTGCTGGTGAGGAGGTCGAGCTTGATTTTATTCGAGAAGATTTGCCCAAGATATTAGCCTCTATGAGGTTAGGGTCTGCTCGCATTCGTGAGATTGTGCTGTCACTTCGCAATTTTTCGCGTCTGGACGAATCTGGCATCAAGCGAATTGACCTCCATGAGGGCATTGAGAGCACTCTGGTGATTCTCAACCATCGGCTAGTTGCGAGTGGCAAATATCCCAAAATAGAGGTCACTAAGGACTACGCGGCGATGCCGCCCGTAGAATGCAATCCGGCCCAAATTAATCAAGTTGTTTTGGCTGTGCTGACGAACGCGATCGATAGTTTAAAGACTGCCTACAGAACCCCAAAAAGTGACAGTGAAGGGGGTAGTCAATTGCCTCAGATTCAAATCAGCACTCAAATAAACGACCAAAACCAGGCGGTGATTCGGATTCAAGATAATGGTTTGGGGATAGAAAAGGGCCAGCAATCAAAAGTGTTTGACTACTTTTTTACGACTAAACCGGTGGGCCAGGGGACGGGCTTAGGGCTCGCGATCGCGCGACAGATTGTTGAAGACAATCATGGCGGAAAACTCAGTCTGGATCAAAACTTAGAGCAGGGAGCGGCATTTATCATTCAATTGCCCATTAGTCGTTAGATAGGTGTTGTTAGATCACGGCGGCTCTCGACTGCCTGGCCTGTGGTTGATCGCCATACCGCCCCGACTCAGGCAGAAAGGGGCAGGCGCTGCTGGAGGACATTAGGGGGATGAGCGATCGCGCCTGACGATGCCGGTCACAATGGCGAGCCCAAAGATGCCGAGCAAGGCCAACCCGAGCAGCAGCCTGCCGCCTTCGAGCAGGCCCGCCCCGAGTGCCACAATCGGCGGATTTGAGAGGGCAATGCTAATCACCAAGGCAGGAGCAAACTTGAGCACCGGGGTTTTGGTCAGCCCTACCGCATAGCAAACAAAATCGAAAAAGCCCGTCATCAAAAAGCCCGTCATGAGAAAAAAGTTGTTTTCTAAATGACGCTGACTGAGAGCGTTAATGCGCGTCATGAAGCTCGCCCCCACAAAATATTGCACGACGCTACGGCCATAGCGCCGCGAGAGGGCAAAGCTGATGGAGCAGGAACAGAGATCGGCTAGACAGATAATCAGTAATCCTTGGGTAAAGCCCAGCAGTCCCCCGGCGAGCACGGAATAAGCCGTTCCTGGCAAGGCCGGAATCACCACGCTGGTAAACCGCAATAAGAAAATGCCCAGCGGTGCCCATACGCCCAGTTGCTCAACCTGCGCTCGCAATTGTGCTACGCCGTAGCGGTTCACCGCCCAAATCACGAACGCTAACAACAGCACAGCCGCCAAAAATCGCAAAGCCTTGACGAGAGATCTTTTCTTCACCACATCCTCCCAAGAGATGTTGTTATCCGTTGTCAAAATTCCAGCGATGTCGGTTTGTGCTACCCCAGCTGACAGTTAAGCCGGGGGATAGTAGAGTTCGTCTCGCAGTTCCCAGCCGGTTTGTTGCTGCACATAGGCGTGGGTGCTGAGCCCCAATTGTCGAGCCGTTTGAGCAACGTGTCGATAGTCTAAGCCCAAGCGATCGCACAACTCTCGCTGGCGTAATCCTGCTGGTGGGGATGATGAAGCCAACTGTGAGGAATGAGCAGTCATAAAGGCTTGAGGATAAATCAGCGGTAATAGCTTTTGTAACATCAGCCGCAGTAGTCGTGTGCCATTACCCCAGTGCCAAAATTGCGACACTTCAAACACCTGTTGCGTTTGCACTGCCTTGAGGGCTCTCCAACGGTGACTGTGATTGAGCCCTCGCAATACTGCGGCGCCATAGGACTGCACAAAAATAATATCGGGATCGACTTGGGCAATTTGCTGTAGCGATAAATAGGTGAGGCCCGGTTCGCCCTGGTGGGCTACTGGTTTTAGCCAAGGAAAAGTGGTGAACTGCTGGAGCACGCTGCCAAGGGTGCCCGTCTGAGTTTCTACAGGGTAGCGATCGCTCCAACGACTCAGCCGCGAGACGCCCATCATCAAAACTGTTTTTCGCGGGGCCCCTTGGAGACGCTGATGATAACTCGCCAATTGCTCATCCAACTGGGCGATCGCCGCCTCAGCGGCGGCGGTTTGCTGGGTCAGGCCCGCAATATCGAGCAGGCGTAAAACCGCCTCTTCATAACCACTGCCCCCCATCAAATAAGTGGGCGCAATATCAGCTAACCAATGGCGATACAACCGATGGGGAAACTGCCAGCCTAAAATCAGGTCTGGCTGCAGTTGACGGATGCTCCGAAAGTTAGGCAGTAGCCAAGTCCCGACCGGGGCCCACTGCTGCGATCGCTCGCCATAAAATTCGGGTTGGGTAGCCACCTCACTGCGTAATCCGCCGACTGGGGCTAAGCCTAGTTCCATAAGCACATCTAGCCCCGAAGCGCTGAGACAGACAATTCGCTGAGCCGGATGCTTTAACCGAATCACCGCCGTGGTACTGTCAGCCACCAGATGGGGCCTGCAAGCAGGTTGATCAGAGGGAAACATCATACAAATCGAATAAATGGGGGAGGCACAGGGTTCAAGGTTGAGGGGGGGAAAGGTTCAAGATTCAGACCTGACACCCACACCTCCGCCCATCCCCTGCCTAAAATCCATAATCTAAGCGTGGTTTGATCTGATTGGGGTACTCAAAGAGCCGCCAGATCTGAGCGATCACAGCCCGAAAGCGAGTCTGATACTCTGATAGCGGCGGAGACTCTCCTGCGAACTGACCACTGGTGGTCGAAAACGACCACTGCGGCTCAGCATGATCGTAACCATCGGCTTCCACCTGCGTCAGCTGGCAGGTAGGCCGTAAGAGCCCTTCTGAAAACTGCACTTTTAGCAAGATGTAGTTGCAAGCTAAGCCCGGATGTCGTTTGGGAAAAAAGAAACTGAGATCGATGGAATGCGGATCGAGTTGCCGCTGCGTCTTGGCATCGGTCAACCAGGGATTTAAGTCAACTTGCACCTCAGCAAACTCGGCTCGAAACAAGACTGCCAGATGAGCAATCTTGCTGGTCAACTCGACAGTCACTGCATGACTAGCTGCGTTCATAGGGGTTGCCACTCTCCAGAAAACAGAATTGTACTAATTCTCAATAAGCTTGACTGTTTTTCGCCATTCTAAAGAGCGATCGCTCGGACTCTCTGTCGCTAAAGTCACCAATCATCCAGACAAAAAGGCGGTAAACCCCTGCCATTTCTGGCAAAGATTCAAGCAGCGGGTCAGGTGGCCTGACGTATCCGCCTCAGAAGAGAAATCACTAACTGTTAAAACGCAACCTTTGACAGCGTCACTTAATGAGAGTATATATCAATAGTCATTGGTTCAAGATACGGTCTGCGACCAGATGATTCTCAGTCCCCACATAAGTCATCTCCGGTCCAGGCTGCAACTAGCAGGCTAGCCCTGGGACCGGGCCTCAGCGCGGGATGGTCGCTGAGGCCGTCCAACCGAACTTGCGCCAGCGGGCTTAATGTCATAGTGCTGCTAGCCAGGGCGCATATTCCAGCGAAATGACCAGAGCAGCAGCGATCGCGTGCTCTAGTTGCGGTTTTTAAGGCGTTTCGGGTTTCCAGTGCAGACCACTCCCGGCAGATGAGACATCTGCTGGGAGTTTTTTTGCGATCGCGCTCAGCCACAGGTTAGCTCTCCATCATGAGGCGGATTGAGCACTGACGGAGGGTGTCGATGCGCTGAGACCCGACGATCAGTCTGTTCCTCTTGTCCTCTATTCCCCAAAATCCGTTAGATTCACCTTATGCAGAAGTCTCTGGCGTCAGACCTGAGATCGTTTCTGTCGCTCTGGCCCGCTGAGTTTTGAGCAAACCAATATTGCTCGTGAGCAGAAAGCTCGTAAAGCTGGCGATCGCAATTACCGGCAAGATCGTCGTGTCTGACAGTACGGTCAGAATAATCGTTGTACTCACCGGGGTTTTAGTGATGGCGACGTTAATGGCCGCCATGCAGCACAGCACCGCGATCGTCGGATGAATCGCCGGAATGCCAAAAGCAATGGCTAACCCTAAGCTTGCGCCAGTGAAGAATAGCGGAAAAATAAAGCCGCCTCGAAAGCCGCCGTGAATAGTGAAACAAATGGCTAACATCTTGGCAAAGCAAAGGCCTAACAGGGTGATCACGCCCAAAGAAGCCGACTTTGCTAACAACTGAGTTTCAATTTGCTGTTCACTAAAAAAGAGCGTAGCGGGATAAAGTACCGCAATCCAACCGATGCCCAGTCCCCCCATCAGGGCCAATAAAATATGCCGATGCTCAATTGTTTGAATCATCCAATAGATCAGGCGAAACAGGGCGATAAACAGAATGCCCGCCAACGCCCCCACCAATCCTAAGCCGATGCCTTCTACCAGGTTTACCCAGGTCAGGGTGGGCAACTCACCAAACCGCCCAAAATTATAGATGCCGCCCACTTCGAGCCCGGTGCCATTGCGAAAGACGGCAAAGCTACAAAGACCGGCCACCATGGCGGGAATGATCGCTTCGTAGTATTCCAACCCGCGACGATGTGGAATTTCTAGGGCAAATAAAGGGCCGCCGACTGGGTCACCAAAAAAAGCTGCTAAAGCGGCTCCCATGCCGCAGAAGGTCATGATGCGCGTATGCTCCGTCGAGAGTTTGAGCTTCGCTGACAGCCAGCTCCCCACACTCCCGTTGATTTGCACTAAGGGGGCTTCTGGCCCCAAGCTACCGCCAGCCGTAATCGAAACGAGAGACGTGGCGATCATGCCAGGGGTTTGTTCGGGCTCTAGCCGACCGGCATCATGCACGCGATCAATCTCCAAGGCCATTTCCCCTGGCAGACCGAGCAAATATAAGCACAAACCGACTCCGAACCCCCCAATCGTGGCGACTATCCAGGTGTAGTGCCAGTGGGGCAACCACGCCGGAAACCAAGGCACAATCGATGCTCTACCAGTTTCCCAAACCAGCTCTAGCAAAAACTCTAGAACAAAATAATAAACAGTGGCGACCATGCCACCGGCGGCACCGACAATCGCGGCGTAAAGCAGCGTCCGAAAGTAAGTTAGTTCTTGAGTGCCTTTAGTCTCGATCAGATTGTCGAGTTCTGTGGTTGCAGTCGTCATAAAGGCTCAACCGAGTAGGGTGTTTGGGGATAGTAATGAACCTGCCTGCAGCCAAAGAGTGCTGGCTAATACCGCCCCAGCTCGATAGCTGCGCAAAGACGATAGACATCATGCGTTGCTCGCATATTGGTGCCGATGCCTTGCCGATTCCGTGACGGGCGATCGCACTCCCCCCCGCAGTAGCGAGCAGACTGGTCAGCCTGACACATCGAATAAATGAGAGCTATTCTCAACCTGGTCACCCCCTCCAGCTTCTAATGACGACGACCAGCACCAGTTAAGAATGGGACGCCAAGAGCATGTCCCGATGGCCGGAACTGAGGATTGCCAAGCCTGAATGGAAGGCGCTTGCATGCTAGAGATGGGCTTGAGGTGCAGCTCCTTCCCAGTGGACTACTCGGCTATATCAGCATCACAGTGAACGCCAGTTTTACTTTTTGTTAATAGGAATAGATCGCATCAATCTGAAGTTGCGGTATAGTGAGCTAAGGCTAATGAGAAGCAAACTCAATAGTGATCATAGCGCCGGATAGTTCGTTATTCCTGAAGTCCTTTTCTGTGAGGGGTTCCAGTCTCTCCTTGGCGGCTATCTGTCGTGATGAACTCAGCAGCTTTATTGACATTGAAAGAGTACAAATCATGGCAAAAGTTGGATTGTTTTACGGTTCCACTACCGGTAAAACGGCCGATGCAGCGGAGCAAATGCAAACTGCATTAGGCGGTGATGCCGTCGTTGATCTACATGACATCAGCGAAAAGCGTGCGGCTGATTTGGCCGACTACGACTACCTCATCATTGGCTGCCCTACCTGGAATATCGGCGACCTGCAAGATGATTGGGATGCCATCTTGGATGACCTCGACGACGTTGACTTTAGCGGCAAGACGGTGGCCTATTTCGGCACGGGCGATCAAGTGGGCTATGCCGACAACTTTCAAGATGCGATGGGGATTTTGGAAGAAAAAATCGCGGAGCTGGGGGGCAAAACAGTCGGTTACTGGTCAGCCGATGGGTATGAGCACACGGACTCTAAGGCCATTCGCGACGGTAAGTTTTGTGGTCTCGCGTTGGACGACGACAACGAGTCTGACAAAACCGAAGAGCGCATCAATACCT
>CALCPB010001040.1 GCA_937897665.1 uncultured Halomicronema sp.
ATCGCCCTGCCCCCGACTGGAGTAGCTTCTCCTTTTAACCTGACGGGTTATTGAGTGGCACGCCCCTTAGTCATGCCCCTAAGCGCCGCCCCTGCTCAACAAGCGACGGAGCCCCGTCCAGCCGATCACGACATAGGCGATCGCCATAATGAAGCTACTGATGGAAACTCGAGTTGCTGACTTGATGGCTTCTCGTCTTACCTGACCGCGTGCTTCTTCGCGGCGAGTGCCGATCTCAGTAGCAATCTGCTGCTGCGCTTCGCCCGCTCGCTGGGTCAAAAACTCATCTAGGCCCGAAGGGTTACCTCTAAACTGCTCAATCTCTGCCGGTAGCTGTCCGGCTTCGATCGCCTGTTGCAGTAGTTCATCATCCTCAAATAAAATCTGTAGCTGACTTTGCTGCTGGTTCAGTTCACCTTCCAGGCGTTGCTCAAGCTGTGAAGTCGCTTGATTCGCCTCGCGCTCAACTTGCGCGAGAGCCTCCTGAGTCGTAATGCGCACGTTATTGACGTGTAAAAATGTCACCACTAAAAAAATGAGACCTAAAACGCTGGAAATTGCACAGGCCCAAAAGCGTAAGTCAGTGAGCAAATTCCCCGGCTGGGCTGACTTGCCAGCACTGCGTTCAACCCAAAAGCCCGCCAGCAGCAGGGCAATGCCAACCAGCGGCACAATCCCCCGGTCAACAATTTGTGTGGTCGCGTTGAGCTGCCACTGAGCATTCAAAAAATCGGGCGGTATCAGCAAAACCAAAAAGTCTAAGAGCGCTGATGCAATCGTTACCACGCCGACAAGTTTCAGCGCGATCGCAGCTAAGGGAGAAACCGCAGAACTTGTAAAAGAATTTTCGGCAGTCATAAAGTTTTTAGGGCTAAGGGTTCGCGATAGTGTGCCCGGTTGGCTTTCGACAACATCAGGGCAAAACAAATGCCAACGGTGAGTCGGCAACAAACTGGCCCTTTGCACTGGTTAGCCAGGCAAAAGACAACCTCTCAAAGCTACACCCTAGCGCCACAGCTAACGGGGTTCACCGAAAAAACTTTAACTCTTTTGATAGAAACCGTGAGGCCGACTGGCTCAATTCCGGATGGGTTGTCGGTCTCTCGTAAATCGATGCGAGCTAAATCTAAAACGACTTGCGAATAGAGGATGGCGTAGATGTACCGACGAATGATGACTTGGGTTTAAGGCTCCCAGTTTCGGGTTCAAAGTCGGCGACAGCCCAAGGATAGGGAGAATTTTGCCAGGCAGGGCTTGTAGTCTATCGATCGATTCTAGAAATTGAGGTTTACCTAAACCTCCGAACGCCAGCTTGATAGACCATGCAGTCGCTCAACTGATTACCTGGAAACCTCAGACGGATAGGGCGGTTTGGCATCAGACCGGCAAAGACTGTCTCTGAAACCAGACGACACATTTGGCCTCCGAGTACGGCTCCCCTCAGCATGGCCAACTTGGCGGCAGCAGTTCAGGAACGCCTGGCTAGCGGTCAATTTTCTAGAGGTATCAGCCGTTCAAGATTGGCTGGATCGACCTCATAGGCCGCGCCAAAGCCGACCACAAACCGACCGGCTTGCGGAGTGAGCTTAAAAATCTGGAAATCGGGCAGTTGGCGCAGCATGTCAATTAAATTGCCAAATCGCGTCTTAAACTTGTCTGCCAACCCAGCCCACTGAGGATCATGGCGATCAATCAGCACTACGCCACAGTCATACATCAAACGTTGACGCGCAAAAATTTGCGACGCTTGCGCCTCATCCTCAATTAGCAAAAT
>CALCPB010001041.1 GCA_937897665.1 uncultured Halomicronema sp.
GGGCTGGGGCTTGGTGGCTGGACGGTGTTTTCGCAAGATTCGCGCTGGCTGGGCAAGGCACTATCCCCAGAGCAAGAGTTGCAGATTGTGCATAATCTGGCGGCACGGGGCATTGATTATTTCATCACGGATGATCCGGTGCGGCTGCGGCAGGTGTTGGGAAAGGAGTAGAGGGTGGAGCGTAGAGGGAGCGAGGGTGAATTTTGGGTATGGGTGCTCCCGATCTGCGAGAAAGCAGGGCCGGGGAGCGGAGGGGGCGTTGGTTGCAAATATCCTATGATTGCAAGCGATCGCGGAGGCTTTGGGCGATCGCCGTGGTTTCGGCAGGGGTGTTGTCGGGGAGGCGATCGCGCAGCTTTGCCAAGATGGTTTCGAGTACGGTTTGTTCTTCTGCGGTGACCACGCCATCAAGTTCAGTCAGGCGCTCACATTGGGCTAATAGGAAGACGGCAAACTCGTTGTTTAACTGATCCAACAGCTGGTCGAGATCGGCCGGGTTGTCGATTTCTTGTTGAATCACCTTTAAAGAAGCCGGACTCAAATTCAGCGTAGCCAGTTGGGGCCAGAGGGTTTCCCAGTCCGTCTCGGGATATCCAGCTACCACCACATGGGTCAAAATTTGATCCATCACCATCTGTTGTGTTGTCCATCCTTCAACCTGGTCAGCTTGGGAAAGATCAGCGATCGCCACCGTATCGTCGGGGGCGGCCTGCTTTGCTTCATAGTATTGAGATGCTGCGTGGCCCACGGCATAGAGTGCCACCGCGTTGGTACTTGCGCCGACGGCCGCCCCCGCAATGGGAATGCCCCGCGCCAGGTAGGTGAGGCCGGTTTTGAGCACCTGGTTACTGCCTAAGGCCAGGCCAAAAATCGCCAAGATCTCCCCTTTACGATCTTCATCATGGACGTCGAAGCCGTAGACATAGGCAATTTGATAGCCCATTTCGGCTTGCACCGCAGTGGTTGCGGCCAGATCGACGGCGACCATGGCAGCGGCGAAGCCGGGTAAGAGGCTGCTCGCTAATCCCGTACCGCCGACATAGAGGGCCTTGCGCGTCATAATGCGCCGAGAGAGGCGAGCGGGCGTGTCTTCGGGATACTGTGCTTGCAGTTGCTGCACCTGCTGGGCGGCTTTGGCGACGTCAACCTGGTCTAAAATTTGCAGCAGCCAATCGACCTTTAAGACTTTGGTCAGGCTCTGCAGCTCGGCGTTTTGGTTAACGGCCTGCACCAAATCGCTGAGTCCTTGGGGCACGTTGGCCGCCGTTTGGCCGATGGCTCCCCAGGCATCGACTGAAGTCCGTACCACTTTGCCGCCAGTGCGAACGGCGGCGCTGCCTAAGGTTTGAGCAGTGTCGGTCACGGCGTCAGAGACTACCTCACCCCCTTGACTCGCTACCTGACCAACCGCACTGGCGGCCGTACCCACCGCCCCCAAGACCGATTTGAGGCGTGACTGACTCGGTTCAGCGGTCGCGGCATCAGGGCTGTCGGCTGCAGCCGTTGCATCACTGGTCGAATCTGCCGTGGCGGTCAGGGGCGCGCCGCTCGCCGTGCGATCGCTCGCCATAGCGGCGTCATTCGCTGTGCCTGCCGGAATATCGAGGGTCGTATGCCAAGCGGGAAAGTCGTCGTCCTGCAGCCAACCGTAGATGTCCACGCGGGTTGCCTGAGGCCGCTGAATTTCGCTAAACAAGCTGTCGATAAACTGGCTCGATCGCGACTGATCCGGCACGACTGCGCCCTCTAGCCGCAGTTTGTAGCCCGCTGTTTGGCGACCAATTTTGACTGTTAAAGCCGGTATTTTGATCTGGGCCTGAATGAGTTCGACAATGGCGTCGGTCTCACCCTGGCGGGCAGCTTGCAGTAGGGCGGGGCGATCGAGGGACATCCGTGAGTTCGCACTTGAGGGTAATGGTCAACATTTAACCAAACTGGCGATCACCTAGCGTCCATCGTTGAGCTGATTTAACAGGGTTTCCAGCTCCTGTTGGGCTTGGCCATAAGCTTCCCAATCGTTGTTTTGCAGTGCCTGTTGACCAGCCTCATAGGCCTGTAACGCCGCCTGAATGCGGGCGGCTTGCTCCGGCGTTAGGGTGGGCGCTGGTGTCTCGGTGGTGCCGGTCGCCGTAGTGGCCGCAGTGGCGGACTCGGGGGAGCCAGGCGAGGGTGGGGCAGCGTCGGGGGCGCGATCGCCAAAAATAGCGGAGAGCGCATCATCGAGGGTTTCGCGCATGACAATATCGTTGTCATAGGCGACGATGACCCGTTTCAGGGCGGGTAGTTCGCTCTGCTCAGCCCGCAAATAGACGGGTTCGATATAGAGCAACGACTCCTCAATGGGAATCACCAGCAAATCGCCTCGAATCACCCGCGAGCCCTCTTGGCTCCACAGCGTCAGCTGCTGCGAAATCTCGGGCGTTTGATCAATGCGCGCTTCGATTTGACTGGGGCCGTAGACTAGCTGCTGCTTGGGGAATTCATAGACCAGCAGTTTGCCATAATTGTCGCCGTCAGAGCGTCCGGCCAGCCAAGACTCCATGTTGTCTTTGTTGATGGGGGTAAAGGGCAAAATCTGAATGAACTCCTCCGTCTCCGCATCGGGCAGGCGCATGATGACGTAGTACGGCGACATCTGCTCTTGCTCTTCTTCATATACCTGAGTCGGAAAGCGCCAGAGATCTTCGCGATTGTAGAAGACCTCGGGATTGGCCATGTGGTAGGTGCGGTACATCTGCGCCTGCAGGGTAAACAGGTCGTGGGGATAGCGAAAATGCTCCCAAACGGCCTCTGGCGTATCGGCAGCCGCTTTGAACAAGGTGGGAAAGATCTGGCGATAGGTGGCCAAAATCGGATCGGTCTCATCTACCACGTAATAGGTCACCGTGCCGTCGTAGGCGTCGATCACGACCTTGGCGGCATCGCGCACGTAGTTGCTGCCCGATCGCGCCAAACTGCGAATCGTGCTGTTGTCTGTCAGGGAGCCAATGTCATTGCTGCGGATCAGCGGCTCAGAATTGGGGTAGCGATCGCTGGCGGTGTAGGCATACTCTATCCATAGCAAGCGCCCGTCAATAACCGCAATAAAAGGGTC
>CALCPB010001042.1 GCA_937897665.1 uncultured Halomicronema sp.
TCTGCTGCGCTTCCGCAACAACGCGTTGCTCCCCATATTGGGCTTGCCATCAGATCGGGTTAGCGATCGCCATTTTATTGAATGCTTCAGTCAGTTTCAGGGCGCGCCGTCGTGTCTGGCCCTGCGCTACCACGGCCATCAGTTTGGCCAATACAATCCCTATCTGGGTGATGGTCGAGGATTTCTTTGGGGGCAAATCCGGGGCGCTGATGGGCACCTCTACGATTTGGGCACCAAAGGGTCGGGGACAACGCCGCACTCTCATGCGAGAGATGGTCGGTTAAGCCTTAAAGGTGGCATTCGTGAAGTCTTGGCGGCAGAGATCCTCCATTATTTGGAGGTGCCAACTGCGCGGTGTTTGAGTTTAATTGAAACCGGGGAACCCCTCCAAAGAGACGACGAACCGTCTCCTGCCCGTTCCGCCGTCATGGTTCGTCAAAGTCGCTCCCATATTCGCTTTGGCACCTTTGAACGGTTGGCCTATTACGATCGCCCCGATCTGATTAAGCAGCTACTTGATCACGTCATCACTTGCTACTACCCAGAAATCTGGCAAGACCCTAATCCATACCCTTTGTTCTATGCGGCATTAGTTAAGCGGGTTGCCCAATTAGTCGGTCAATGGATGGCCATTGGATTTTGTCATGGCGTGCTCAACACGGACAACATGTCCATTGTGGGGGAAGGGTTTGACTACGGCCCCTACGCGTTTATTGAGACCTATAATCCTTACTTTACGGCGGCATCGTTTGATCGCTCGGGCCGCTATAGCTATCGCAATCAACCCAGTGCCTGTCGCTGGAATCTGGAAATGCTGCAGCGACCGTTGTCTGCAGTCATCCCGTCATCTGAGATGACAGCTAGCCTGAAGCTTTTTTCGGATTTTTATACGCAGGCTTACAATCAAAAACTCTTGAATAAGCTAGGATTTCTGATCCTACCTTCTGATCTGGCTCAAGATTTAATTGGCAGCACGCTAGAGCTTTTGCTAATCACTAAAATCAACTATCATCAGTTCTTTGATATGCTCACACAGAGATTTTCAAGGCGGTGGTATTACGATGCAAATCGTATCGAGCAAGACCTCAATCTCTTAGTCTCTGGAGAGCAGAGATCGATTTTAAGCAGTTGGTGTGAGCTTTATCACGAGATTCTCGAAAGACATTCTATTGACGAGATAGATCGAGTCGGACAAAACTTACAGAAGCATAATCCTGCAGTGGCTGTAACGAGTGCTGCTCTTGAAGAAATCTGGGAAGCCATTGCTCAGAATAATAATTGGCAGCCCTTTGAGACTTTTCTACAACGACTGTACCAGCCTCATCGAAAGAAATGAGTGACGTTTGGGTTAACTACCGGAGCGCTGTCGGCGATCTCGGGCATGAGATATCAAGTCGATACCCAAATTCCTTTTTAGTTGAAAAAAGCAGACAATTCATATCTACTTTGACAGGTTTGGTTCTACAACACTTGGAAAACTTGAAAAGTTACGACGCACCCAATCCATCCCCACCTCATTAATGAGTTTGATCTTTTGAGATGTATCGGAATACATCTTGCCGAGAATATCTGCGTCTTGATCGACAACGACCTCTGCAAGCTTCAAAAAATTCTGTTTGAGCAGATGGGCGATCGGGCTGTGAGCTTGCCCAAACATCAGCACATAAGTGCGAGTGTGAGTTTCAGATTCTGGTATGAACAGATGGCATTGTTTAATCGTGGCAATGGGAGACTCACCATGAAAAATCACTAATGCTGGAAAGAAGTTTTCTAGATGCGCACTAATTATTTTAGGGAGCGCCAAGACAGCTGGATTATTGATGATATCCCGTAACTGCGGCTTGGTTCGGGGCATATCGTAGTAGGCATGAGAATGATGTCCGTGATCAGCAAACTGCTTGAACTGAACTTCCTGGATTTCAAACAGGGCACGATGCGTGCCATTTTGATGATCATAATCATGCATATTTAGCAGCATGGTTAGTAAGTCAGTTTTAACGCTGCGATCGCCCGTAAACCCAATAAACTCATACTGTTCTGAAAACTCATTGAGAATTTGAGGAATGGGGATTTTGGGAGCATGCCCACCATACGACCAGACAAAATCTCCTTGCACAATAAGCTCTAAAGGTGGCAATTGAGGGAGTGATTTTTTGTCTGATCCCGGCAAAACAGTACAGCCCTCCGAGTCAAACTGAAGCGCATGAAAGGGGCACACAACATTACTTCCACCATTACTTTGTGCACACCAGCCTTCTGAGTGCATCGCTCCCATATGTGGGCAGGCATTCGGCAAGGCATGAACTGCCCCATATTCATCGTGCCACTTCACATATACGGTGCCATAAAGCGAAACCTTGGCAGGTTGGTTCGTACGCAGCATTGATTTATGCGCCAACAGCCAAGGCGCACCCGTCAGCATAGACGACATGGCAGTCTCCTGAAGCGTAAAATCATGAGAGATTCGTCGTGTTTATAAAATATGACAGACCATTCATATTCGTCAAGAGCGTCGGCATCCCACAATTTCCGGAAGCAGCCGAAGCAACAGCGTGGCAAGGAGCGCGTCGAAAAAATTTTGGAGGCTGCCGCTGCTGTATTTGATGAAGTAGGTTACGAAGCGGCAACGACGCATCTCATTGCGGCCAAGGCAGAGACGGCCATTGGCTCTCTGTATCAGTTTTTTGCGGATAAAGCCGCTATTTTTAAGGCGATGGAGCTCCTCCATACCGATCGCGTCAAGACGTTTTGGGCGCAGATGGATATTCCAGTCATGGCGCAATTACCCCTGCGCGCCATGATTCACCATTTAATTGTGAATGCTGCCGCCCTCTTTGAGCAGCCAGTATCGCGGGTGGTATTTATACAGTTTTATCTGGCCCCTCAGATTTTTCAGACGATCGACGACAGCATGACTCAAGGGGCGATCGACTTTATGGCCTCAATTTTGCAGCAGCGCAATTCAGAACTAGCGACGGAGCAGAGTCGTTTACTCGCAGAGGTCTGTGTTCAGGGTAGTAATGCCATTATCCTGGCCGCGCTTCGCACGCCTGATTTGGCACATCGTCAATCTTTAATTCAAGAAATTGAGGATCTGCTGGTGTCCTATCTAGAGCCGCATGTGGGCGATCTCGACCATGACAATGTAATGGAAGTAATGGTTTGTCCGCATTGTCAATCTAGTCAATTATTTAAGAATGGACGCCGACGCGGTAAGCAATGCTATTGCTGTAAAAGCTGTGGTAGACAGTTTGTCGAAAATCCTTCTCGCTAGGCAGATCAACATTGCTTTTTAGTGAAGCGAATTCGATCCGTGATAGAACAATGCCCTGAGACATCGCCTGTCGAGAGTGAATCTGTTGGAACTCAAGGTTATCTGCAGTTTTAGGCTATAAGCCCTGGGTGGAAGAGAACATTGCAAAGTTGTCGATAAGCAGTTCGGCGTTAAGATCTACGGTGAGAGTGGGCCGAAACAAAACAGCTGCATGCATGCTCAACCAACGCTGATAACAAATCGATTGATTTTGCGTCCACTAACCCACGCGGATGCACCATCAATTCAAGCATTAGCCAGTGCTCGTGCAGTTGCCGATACGATGGTATCTATTCCCCATCCATACCCTGAGGGTGAGGCAGAGCGGTATATCGTCAGACAAATGGCCGAGTTTGAGGCAGGGCATACTATTGCATTTGCCATCGAGCACAGCGAGAAAGCAGAATTTGTCGGTATTGTCGAAATTCGAGATATTGAGTGCGAACATGCTCAAGCGGAGTTGAGCTTTTGGTTAGCAGTTGAGGCTTGGGGACAAGGGTACATGAGCGAAGCATTGAACCCTATTCTCTTCTTCGGGTTTGAAAATGTCGATCTCAACCGGTTCTATGCCTACCATATGGTGAGAAATCCAGGTTCTGGCAAGGTGTTGCAGAAAAATGGGTTTGTACAAGAAGGGGTCCTACGTCAGCGAGTACAAAAGTGGGGAGTATTTGAAGATGTAAGATTATGGGCAATGCTGCGAAACGATTGGCATAATAAAACGGTATCAAACCTGGCAATCAACAACTAGAAGACGTTGGTGCAGATTCTGAAGCAATCTGCTGTTGTTGCATCGTAGTGTTAGACGATCAATCAAATTTCGATTCCCGGAATTAACCGAAGCTAGCAAGCCGCTGAATTCTAAACGTTAGTCGATGCTCTTGAGCCATGCAAGTGCATGAGGGCATCTTACTTGTTATCAAAACGTCCATTGAGAGTTTGATAATTGTGGCAATCTGTTTAAGATGTAGAACCGGTTTTGACGCTGAGATTGATGCTAACTGCCCTGCTTGCGGCGCTTACTGGTCTCGAGGCCCGAGGTCAGGTGCACCAGTTGGTAGCGGACTTATTCTGTCTGTTACAGTTCCTTTTTTGTGCGGGCTCTTAGTATCGCTGTTGTCTAGAAGCCTTGAAGTATTGACCTTAGGAATTACGGGCTCGATCTTATGCCTATATGTATGGAGTATTTTTTGGTCATACGCTGATGGAAATGCTCGTGGAAAACCTGGATTTCTTGTTGCTATTATTGTTGCGCTCTTTTCTTGGCCACTAGGACTGCTCCTCTGGATAGTCTTTCGACCGTAGTTGAGGATTGATAATCCGTTGGTTTTCTTCTACAAATTAATAGATCTCATAAGAGCGATCACAGCGATTTTTAGGGGCAAGCAACT
>CALCPB010001043.1 GCA_937897665.1 uncultured Halomicronema sp.
CCCCCCTCCCCACCGCCCCCCTCTCTTATCCCCCCTCAAATTCTTCCTCTCTCTCTGCCGCCGGCGCTCCCGCCGCCGGGGGCGTTGCGGGTCCTGCCGCAGGAGGGGCCGCATCAAGGGCGGCTAAAGCTTCAATCTGCTGCTGCAAGGCCTGATAGTCGGCGGGGGTGAGGGTGGCGGTGGGAGCCGGCCCGGTCAGCGTGGCCGATGCCTCTAGGCTGGTCAACGGGCTGAGGGCTCTGGCGAGTTGTACCTGCTGTTCCAAAATTTCGGTGCTTGATAGCAAATCACTCAACCCAAAAATCAGCCGCCGCAGATCTTCCCGAATGTCTGGGTTGCCCGTCAGCTCATCCACGTCTGACAACACTTTTTGCGCCCCCTGAAACACGTCGCGAGCAGATTCTAAGGTTTGCTGTAGCAGCAGCACGTTTTCGGGCTGATTGAGCGAGCCAGTCAAGGTTTGCACGTCTAAAGACGCCTCTCGAAAACTCGCTGAGGCAGCGACGGCATTGGCCGATAGCGTGCGCAGATCGGCCAGCAGTTGAGGATTTTCGACTTCGGTTGCGAGGGTGTCGATAATGACCGTGAGGCGATCGGTGCTCTGAGTGATGTTGCCTAGCGTCGTCGTCAGGTTAAAGCGATTAGCATCCACCAAGCTGCGCACGTCAGTTGCCGTGAGTTGAATTTCTTGGGCCGCGACCGCAGCGGTATTGGTGGCCTGCTGAATGGAGTCACTGAGGGGCGCTACTTCCTCCTGGGCTGTTAGGGTGAGCTGGGTCAATTCATCCGTCAGTTGAGTAGTTTTCTCAGTCAACAAGACAGCGTTGTTCAGCGTTTTTTTGAGGTCTTCAATCAGGACGGGGTCGGCCAGCGTATTGGCGAGGGTTTCTGCTGACCGCAGCAGTGACTCGTAGCTCACGCCAGTGACACCTGGCAGGCGATCGCCGTCACAAATGATTGCCCCGGCGTCGCAATCCGCTGCCGTCGGGCTGACGGCCTGTTCGGCTTCCGTCAGTTCCTCAGCGGGAGAAATATCAATCGTGGTTTCACCAATGAAGCCGGATTGGTTAGCGGCGATCTGAACATTTTCAGCCGGAATGCGCAGATCGGACTGGGTGATTTCTACCAGTACATCCACTGCGTTACTGCTGGGGCGAATATTGACCACGCGCCCCACGGGCACCCCGCGGTAGCGAACGGCGGTGCCCGCCTGCATGCCTGCCGTATCGGCAAACGTCACCGTCATGTTGTAATTTCGACTGCCTGGATTTAAGCCCCGCAGCCACAACACCAGACCGCCAAAAAGCCCCACACCAATCAAAATGAGTAGCCCTACAGAGCCCTCTCGAATTGCTCTCGCCCGCATTTCACTACTCCATCACCACAGCAAGGACAGACTCAGCTCGGTAGCGCCTTCGATTATTGAACCAGTTGAATCGGCCCTTCAATATTGCCACTAAAAAACTGACGCACAAAGGGATTGTCAGTCTGATCGATGTCGGCAATGGTGCCATTCCATTGAATTTGACCCCGGTGCAAGAATATCACCCGATCTGCCGTCCGGCGTATGGTGCTGTCTTGGTGGGTAACGATGAGATATGAGCTGCAGCCCCGACTCCGTTGAATATCGCGAATCAGATCTTCAATGACCGTAGAGGCGATCGGATCTAAGCCTGCCGTGGGCTCGTCGTATAGCAATAGGGCCGGACGATCTGTCGGGTTTTGCGGGTTGGAGACGATCGCCCGGGCAAAGCTCACCCGCTTGCGCATGCCCCCCGACAGTTCTGCCGGATACCGGCGGGCAATGCCAGGTAATCCCACCATCTCCAATACATCTTCCACCAAGCCGTGAATCTGCCGGGCTGACAGCGTGGAATGTTGATAGAGCAAAAAACCGACGTTTTCTTCGACTGTGAGGGAGTCGAACAGCGCCGCCTGCTGAAACACCATGCCGATGCCAACGGGATCTTGAGCATCTTCGATCAGCCCGAGGCGCTGCTGACCCGCAATATAAATGTCGCCGTTATCGGGGGCTAGCAGGCCCGCAATAATTCTCAAAATAGTCGACTTGCCCGTACCCGAAGGCCCAATGATCGCGATCGCCTCGCCGGGATACATGGTGAGGTCAAGGCCATCGAGCACGCGGTTAGTGCCAAAGGTTTTGGCAATCCCCCGGAGGTCTACAAGGGGAATACCGTTGTCACAGTCGGGCAGGGTGACGGCGGGCTTTTCGTTGAAGGTAGCGTCTGTCATAAGCACAATGAGCGCAGTTCAAGTCTAAGGCGAATAGGCTCGGCAGGACAGGTCGAAAACTGACTGCAATCGCCTTCACACCCCTACCTTTTAATGCTAAAGATTAACAGTCTGAATAGACACCGTTAAGTTAACTGATAATACTGGCTTTGAGATATGATGCGTCGCAGTTTCTTCCGGTTAATTCCCGTCATCGGCTGAATCTTCATGAGAGCTGACCTATAGGAAATGTTCTTTAACGCCCTCAACAAATCGTTTATCCAGCTTTTGCGGCGTTTGCGCCATGAAACCCCTAGGCTCACGCCGAAACACACTGCCCGGGAACACCGCAAGGGCAAATGGCTCGCTACGGGGCTGTAGGACAAACGCTGGTTATTTTTGAGCGTGGGGGGCGTTTTAATTGTCGGCTTTGGGGTGCTAATTTCCCTCAAGCTTACCCCTGTCTTCTACACGGGGCAATTTTTGGGCTCGACGCTGCGATTTTTGACCACGCTGGTGCCCAGCTATGTTAGCGGCCCGTTAGTGGTGCTGTTGGGCATTTTATTTATTCTCTGGGGGCAGACCCGGACCCTCGGGGCGATTACCGAGGTGTTGCTGCCGGGCAACGAAACGGAACTGGTCGATGTGCTGATGCAGGAGCGTCGCCTCGCCCGTGGCCCCAAGGTAGTGGTCATCGGCGGCGGCACCGGCCTCTCTAATTTGCTGCGGGGGTTAAAGCAATACAGCTACAACATTACGGCAATTGTCACCGTGGCCGATGATGGCGGCTCGTCGGGGCGGCTACGCCGGGAGATCGGGGTGCTGCCACCGGGGGATATCCGCAACTGTCTATCGGCGCTGGCGGATGAAGAAAAGCTGCTGACAGAACTGTTTCAATATCGCTTTAAGGCGGGCGATGGTCTGGTCGGCCACAGTTTTGGCAACCTGTTTTTGACGGCGATGAACGATATCACCGGCGATCTCGAGCAGGCGATCGCGACCAGTTCTAAGGTTCTGGCGGTACGGGGCCAGGTATTGCCCGCCACCCTGAGTGACGTCAAGCTGTGGGCCGAGCTGAGTGATGGTCGCCGCGTTGAAGGCGAATCTAAGATTCCGGCGGCGGCGGGCCACATCGTCAATGTGGGCTGCACGCCGGCGGCTCCTCCGGCCTTGCCCCGAGCAATCAAGGCCATCCAAGAGGCCGACTTCATTGTCTTTGGCCCTGGCAGCCTGTATACTAGCATAATTCCCAATCTGCTGGTGCCCGAAATTACTGACGCGATCGCCGCTCGCAAGGTGCCCCGCATCTACGTTTGCAATGTCATGACGGAGCCGGGCGAGACGCTGCAGTATGCCGTCTCTGACCACATCCGGGCGATCGACAAAGCCTGTGGCAAACTGCTGTTTGACGCGGTGCTGGTGCAGCGACGCGCCCCCTCAGAAATGGCTCAGCAGCGCTATGCCCAGGTGGGCGCTACCCCGGTGCTGCTCGATCGTGAGACGGTGCTGGTGTCGGGGCGGCGTATCATTCTGGCCAACGTGATGGAAGAA
>CALCPB010001044.1 GCA_937897665.1 uncultured Halomicronema sp.
TGCTGGCGTCATCCAGCGGCGCGGCCTGCTGTCGTTGGTGACAGTAATCGGTATCGGAGCAGATCCACATGCGCGATCCCTGATCATCGGTGACGACTTCATCGAGGTAGCTGTCGGTCGCGCCGCAAAACGCACAGGCGGCGTCCCAGGTTTCGACCGTAAAGGGATGGTCGTCAAAGTCGAGGCTCTTAACCGAGGTGTAGGGCGGAATGGCGTAGATGCGTTTTTCGCGGCCGGCCCCAAAGAGCTGCAAAGCCGGGCTCATATGCAGCTTGGGATTGTCGAAGCGGGGGATGGGACTGGGTTTCATCAAATAGCGATCGCCTACCATCACCGGATAGTCGTAGGCCATCGCAATGTGACCAAACTGGGTGACATCTTCGTAGAGCCGCACGTACATCGGCCCGTACTCTTCGAGGGCGTGCATCTTGTTGGCTTCGGTGCGCGACGGCTCGATAAAAAACAGCGGCTCGGGCATGGGCACCTGATACACCATAATCTGTCCTGGCTGTAGTGGCGTTTCGGGAATGCGGTGGCGGGTTTGAATCAGGGTGGCTTCAGCGGTGCGATCAGTGGTCGCGACGCCACAGACTTTTTGAAAGAAGCGGCGAATGTTGACGGCATTGGTCGTGTCATCCGCGCCCTGATCAATGACTTTGAGCGTATCGGGCTGGCCAATCACAGCCGCGGTCACCTGCACGCCCCCTGTGCCCCAGCCATAGGCCATGGGCATTTCGCGCGAGCTAAAGGGAATTTGATGCCCCGGAATCGCGATGGCCTTGAGGAGGGCGCG
The DNA here is from genome assembly GCA_937897665.1 of uncultured Halomicronema sp. GTDB lineage: Bacteria > Cyanobacteriota > Cyanobacteriia > Phormidesmidales > Phormidesmidaceae > Halomicronema. Next base: position 794 of record CALCPB010001044.1, read on the forward strand.
GCGGATCGATCGCTTGGTTTGCTCATCTAAGTAAGCAAAATTGAAGCCCGGTTCGGGTGAAGCAGCAGTCATAGGTGCAGATTAACCGTAGACAGTTCAAAAAAATCAGCTAGCAAGTAGGGCGGACGGCTCAAAGCTCGATACCGATAAACGGTGGAACCGCGGTCACACAAAAAATTCCATGTCATCGTAGGGCACGTTTTTCGTCGTCGCCAAGCGAGATTGCCAACTCCCACAATGCAGTTCGAGCTTGTGGCCATCCGGATCAAGGATGTAAAGGGATTTCCCCTCGCTCGTGTTGGGCTGCCATTGGGGGATTTGAGCCGCAACCAAGCGATCGCACCAATCAGCAAAGGCTGACTCGCTGATGCTCAGCGCCACATGACTGTAATCATGGCGCGGGGCCGCTGAGGCAGTCGCATCCAGTGACAAACATAGCCACAGCTCACCCGCGAGTAAATAGGCTCCCCGCCGCCAACGAGCGAGGGGTTGGCAACCTAAAACATCTCGATAGAACAGCCAAGCTCGTTCTAAGTCAGTGACCGCTAGAGTAATATGACTGATGCCTTGAATCATGGGACTTGCACCGGTTGATCAGACGACCATGGCATAGTTTTATCAGCCTGGGTAGGCGATGGCTCGACGGGCACCGGCTCCGAGGACGAGGTGGCGGCCTGAGGCTCGTTCGTGGCCGGAGTTGGGCCATGACTTTTACGCAGCTGGCGCACCAAATTCAACTCGGCTTGAAAGTCGATATAGTGCGGTAGCTTGAGGTGTTGCACAAACCCCTGTGCTTCGACATTGTCGGAGTGATACAGCACAAATTCTTCGTCTTGGGCGGGATTGCTCACGGTTTCACCCAACTCTTTGGCCTGCAAGGCCCGATCCATCAGGGCCATCGCCATGGCCTTGCGCTCGTTGTAGCCAAAGGTGAGGCCGTACCCCTGGGTTAATTGGTGTGGGGTCTCCTGGTTGCCCTTGAACTGATTCACCATTTGCTCTTCGGTTACGGTAATATAGGCGATCGCCACCTCAAAGCCCAGCTCTTCGGGGCAGATGACTACCTCTACCGTTCCCATTCGCACGTCCCCCGCGAAGGGATGATTGGTGCCATAGCCCCGCTGGGTGGAATAGGCCATCGACAGTAAGAACCCTTCGTCGGCACGGGCCAGGTTTTGCAAGCGGGCATCGCGGGCCAGCGGCGTTTCTAACGGCTGCCGCGTCAGGTCGTAGGGCGGCGACGTCCCGTCTTTAGCAGACACCGTTCCATTCGCCGATCCCGCCTCATTCTCAGTTGCCGGAGGCGGGGCTGGCATGGCAATCAGGTCTTCGCGCGCCAGGGTATCAAGGGCGCGAGGGGTGGGGGCGATCGCTGCTTCGGTCGCTTGGGTCGGGGCGACAAACTGGTTGTCTTCGGCTGCTAGCTTAAAGTCCAGCAGGCGATGCACGGAGTCAAAGGTGGGGCCGGGTTTTTGCCC
>CALCPB010001045.1 GCA_937897665.1 uncultured Halomicronema sp.
CGCTCACCCCGGCCTGTTTGAGCTGTTCAATCTGAGCTTTGACCAGGCTGAAATCTTCTTCCCAAATGGCAACGTCAACCGCTTCAAAAATGTAGCGATACCATTCTTCGGTGCTCGCAAGGGCCGTTTCGGTCTGCTGGCGAGAATCGCGCTCTCGCACCAGCGCTTGCTCAAGCTGCACCCGCTGATCGATATCGGTGATCGTGCCTGCCCAGCCCGCAATTTGACCCGTGGCCGTGACCGTGGGCAGTGCTCGACAGATAAACCAGCGATAGACCCCGTCGTGCCGTTGAATGCGATATTCGCTCTCAAACGGTTGCCCCAGAGCCAGGGCCGTTTGCCAGGCGGTCAGGGTGCGATCGCGATCGTCGGCATGCACCTGTTGCAAACCGTCCCACCCCATTGACTCAGCGGGTTGGCAACCCGTGTAGTCAAACCAGCGACGATTCCAGTAGTTGACCTGGCCCTGAGCGTCCGCCGTCCAGATGATTTGAGGAATCACCTCAACCAAGTCATGACGGATGTTGAGCGCGGCCTGCGGCGGATGCTGTGGATGGGCGGCACGGATGGCGGCGGGAGGGGTGAGGGCGATCGCCGCCGACAATGCTGTCGTCAGCTGGGTCGCGGTTAGTTGGTCTTGCCCTAAATAGTCGGCAGCACCGGCTTTCAGGGCGGTGACAGCGGCTGTCATATCCCGATCACCGATGACGATAATAGGCGGGCACGCGGAGGCCAGCTGAGCTTTGAGCTGACCGATGAGGGCCGCACTGTCACGGTGAGAGGTGCTCAGGGTCAATAGCACCCCATCGACCTTGAGGCCAGCGGGTAGCGTCAACTTAGGTATCGCGTTGGCCGAGCAGTCAGCGGTTAACACCCGATAAGACCTGGCCTGATCGGCTGCCAGCCAGCCAGCATAGTCCTCTGCTTGAGTCGACCCTTTGACAACAAGAACGGTGCAATCTGGCTTCGGCATGCGGGGCAGATTTGATTAGTGAGGTAATGAATAAGCCGTCAGGGCGGATGACCATCGCCTCAAGCACTCGCCCGATCGTTGCCGAGTGAACCGGCAGTGCTTGTCCCTTTTCGGGGCGTGGAGTGGCTGTAGGCAGATGAATACGCTGCAGTCGGGTCGATATTCAACTAAGACGAGTAAATTCTATCAATGACACCCGACAACAGTTGTCTACGGGTAAGAAAAAATACATAAATGTTGCCGCTCTTGCTCCCAGCTTTAAGAAACGATGGCGGAAGTCTATCGAGCCTGCAATGAATCATCGATTTGAGGGCAGCGCGGAACCGGCGATGCGACCTTTCTAGCAGGACGAGACGTCGCCGCCTCGCTGCCAAGGAGCGACTGTCTACAATGTCTCTCTAGTGTTGATCACTACTGCCACGAAGCCGTGTCAATAAAGGAGAAGCCTCTGTTGCCGTGACCCCGTAGCCGCCGTAGAAGACTGTGCCGGTGGAGTCCAAATTTCCCCGCTTACCAAAGAGATTAGGGAGCATCTAATGTCCTCACGCGCCCGAGAATGGCTCGCGTATAACCTGTAGCGCTAAGCGCGAACGAGTGTTCTGATCTGCCCACCACCTTGAATTAACGGGGTGGGCGGATGAGTTCAGTCTAATCTTCGACTTTAGGCACCACATCGGGGCGTTCTTTATCTTCCCAGCCGACGGGGCGCTTTGAGTTATACCAAGCGATCGAGCCGATGGATACCGCTGCGATAAAACCAACCACTAGGACGATGGTGAAGGCTGACATGTAAGGAGCGCCCCCAACTGCTGCCTGCATCAACAAAGCGTGATTTAATCCGTCCATCTCGGAACCTCGATATCTTTAATGTAAAGAAGAGAATAGCCCGATCTTATGACATAAACATCTATCTCGGTGCAGAGTTTAGAGAAACCGGGATCGATCGCGGTCGCCGATTCCCCGATGTGACCCGATCGCGCCTATGGCCGTTCGACTAAACTGCCGCCAGATATTCCCGCAATTGGCTGCAGTGCGATCGCAGCTTACAAACCGCCTGGTGCTGAATCTGCCGAACTCGTTCGCGGCTGATGTTGAGTTGCTGCCCCACCATGGCCAAAGACAACGCGTGGCCATCTTCTAGGCCAAATCGGAGACTCAAAACCTCTCGCTGCTGCGGCGTGAGATAGGTGAGCAATCTTTCTAAATCGGCACGTAACAGATTGCGGGTCACGGTTTGCTCTGGGGTATCGCCCTCAACCTGCAGGAGATCAGCCAGTTCAGTGTCATTGTTGTCTCCCACTCGCACCTCTAGCGATAGCGGTTTACGAGCGTGCTGCAAATAATCACGCACCTGTGTCGTTGTGAGTTCTAGATGCTTGGCAATCTGATCGATTGAGGGCGCATGACCCATCTTTTGAGTCAGCTCGCGCTGTGCCTTCTTGATTTTGTTGAGCGTTTCTGTCACGTGAATCGGCAGCCGCACCACCCGGCTTTTTTCCGCGATCGCCCGCGTCATGGCTTGGCGAATCCACCAGTAGGCATAGGTGCTAAAGCGATAGCCTTTAGCCGGAGCAAACTTTTCGACTCCCCGACTCAGCCCAATCGAGCCCTCTTGGATCAGGTCTAAGAGGTCTAAGTCGCGCCCGGTGTATTTCTTGGCCACTGAAACGACCAGCCGCAAATTTGCCTGAATCATTTTGTGTTTGGCCTGTTCGCCCGCTCGAATGACTGGCGTCACCGTCTCCAAGGCGGTCTCAGTCTGCTGGGCAAACTCTTCCCAAGTCAGCTCACGCTCTAACTCTGCCTGGCAATCAGTGCGCTGAGCCTGCAGGGCCATCATCGCCTTCACTTGCTTGCCCAAAACAATTTCCTCTTCTCGCGTTAACAGAGGAACACGGCCAATCGATTTAAGGTATGAACGCACAGCGTCTGAGGAGGTAGTGTGGCGCATCGGGGTTTCTCCACTTAAGGGCTTCAGCGATTAACAATGACTGTCTGAGAATTCGGGTGTTTCTGGCTCTTCCCCAAGACTGATTTTTGCCGAGGCTGCCCCCGATTGTCTAGACAGATGGAGTCGTCAGAAATGCTTGGTGGCAGTCAATTGGCCAATGCCTGCAAGCTCTCAGTTTTATGAGTTGGCAACACCCAATTAACACCTTAATCTGTTTCAAAGATAGCTTAAACAAAAGGGCAAAAAAGGCTGAAAACTTCGAAGCACTTAGCAGTTTTATGTCTGGCAGAAAATATCTTACGGCGCTTGTGTATAGACGTCAGTGGGCCGATGATCGATAGCTGGTTTGAGCGATCTCTCAGCCGCTCAGCCCGAACCCAAGCGACTCAACTTTTAGAATCTTCCCCCTCCCTTCCTTGGTTTGCCTGATCAATGCCCTAGCCTGAAGATTCTCGCTGGAACGGTGGCTTTTCAGCGGCCTTCTCAAAAACCATCATTTCGTTCTGCAGAGAGAATTGCCCAGATCGGGGTTCTGAAAATCTGTCACAAAA
>CALCPB010001046.1 GCA_937897665.1 uncultured Halomicronema sp.
GGATCTTTACCCATCTTCTCTTATGAGGGATGAACAATGGCTTTTGGTTGATCCAAGGGGTGACGTGGCGGCCTACCAATCAATGAAGTACTACTGCAATAATAATTTTCCAGTAGACACCACCCTGTACAACTGCAGGGATACTTTTATTACAGGGCAGGTAAAGAAGGGGATTCTAGCCAGTATCATTGCTGCATGGACAGGAAACTCTACAGCAGTGATTGAGCATCACTGTCGAGACGATTCAGCTTTTTTAGATGTAGTGCCTAAATGACTTGAAGGTTGGTCTATGGAGGTTGGCCTTGAGAATCACGCCAATAATGTTGATTGCATTTCTTGTGAGTGCGCTTGAGTACGTAGCATTGCGTGACTTCAATGCACCTGTAATACTCTATGCTTGCCACTCTCTAATACTATTTTTGATTCTGTATAGTGAAGAAATGAGACGCCAGCACCAATAGGCCACTAGGTGATCTTCCTAACTCACTTAGGCGGTTCATTCAGCCTTCCTGTGAAATACTTGGCATAGCGGCTAACCTCTGTTACTTTCTTGAAATCATGGGAAGGTATTTTGTTGACTTTAGCCCAATCTAAAGGTGTCAAGTACTCTTGTAAAACGAATTGACGATAGTGAGCAATCACTCGCTTATCTTCAAGCTTGTTAACAGCATTAAAGTGGCTGAATCAGGAACTGATGCATACACATCGCTCTCACACTTCACTTTCTCCCGTCCTCATGCTTCAAGGATTTTGCTGTCGATAGAGAGGCATTTCTGATCGGCTTCAGGAGATTCTTAGAACGCTACCGAGAAATAATAGTACTTACTGCCACAAGAGGCGCTTTTAGAACACGTCAAGCGTGAGTTGATTATTCACCTGGCACGTTCTTTTGAGACGATCACAGATGAAATTTGGGAAGAAGGCTTAAATAGTTAACTGTGCTCAGATACCTGAACAACCATCAGACAGGATTAACTCTCATCGCTGCGATCGCAAACATCCGGGTATACGGTACGACATTGGTACAATAGAAAATTAATAGCGCTGAGATGGCCTCTGGCACTGGACTGTCTGGAAGGGTGAAGCTATGCTTAGCTAGCTTCAGTGATTGATGGTTCAATAACGCTTGAATGGTGAAGGTTAGCCGTAATACACTGAGACCGAGTGCCCGGAGCAGATTCAACAGCATGAGCACAGTTTTGATCGTCGATGACAGTTCAGCTTTGCGTGAGATGGTCGCAGGATTGTTGATCAATGCTGGCATGACCATTTTGGAGGCGAAAGATGGCGCTGAGGCCCAGAAAAAGATGGAGGCGAGCCCTCCTGATTTGGTCGTGTGCGACATTGTAATGCCCGAAATGAATGGGTACGAGCTGACGCGTTGGATCAAAAGCAATCCCAAAACTAAAGACGTGCCGGTGGTGATTTGTTCGTCTAAAGGTGAGGAATTCGATCGCTATTGGGGAATGAAGCAAGGGGCTGATGCCTACATTGCCAAACCCTTTCGCCCTAATGAAATGGTAGAAACCGTCAAGCAACTGCTGCGCAGCCAAGGATGAGGATGCGGCTGCACTTGGCTGACAGTCCAGAATAGAACCGTCTTTAGTGGGGATTTGGCGCTGCTAAACTCCTACAGGCACGGCGAGATCGCGGCCCCATCACTACGGGGATCAAAGGCCCCTTCATAACCCATGGGGTCATCGCTGCAGCGAATCACGTGGGCATGACCCATTTTTTCTGTCCAATCTGGGGCGACCGTGACGGGATGACCGCGTGCTTGCAAGGCACGGCGAATGGCAGACTCGATGCGTCCTTCCATCGTGAGCCCCGTCTCGGCTTCACCCCAAGTACGCCCCCACAGCCAGCGCGGCGCGTTGATGGCCGCTTGAGGCGCAAAACCAAAATCAAGCAGGCGGGTCAACAGCGCCAGCTGAGTCTGGGGCTGGCCTTCGCCGCCCATCGTGCCTAATACGAGGTAAGGCTGTCCGGTAGGGTGCAACACCAGCCCCGGCATCAGCGTATGAAAGGTACGCTTGCGAGGCGCTAGACAGTTTACCTGGGTTGCATCGAGGGCAAAGAAACAGCCCCGATTTTGCAACACGAACCCGGTGCCAGGGACCACAACGGCAGCCCCAAAGTCAAAATAAACACTCTGAATCATCGAGACAGCATTTCCCGCCGCATCGGTGACTGCCGTGTAAACAGTGTCGCCGCCTACTGGCGGGGCGATCGCCAACCGGGCTTTTTCCATCTGAATCAATTCGCGTCGTTGAGCACTATAAGGCTTTGAAATCAGCTGCTGAAGGGGAATGTCAGCAAATTCAGAATCGGTGAGCCAGCGATCGCGATCGGCAAAGGCCAGCTTCGTGGCTTCGATCATCAGGTGGTAATAATCGGCGCTATCAGCCCCCAACTGATTCAGGTCAAACGACTCAATCAAATTGAGCATCAACAACACCGTAAACCCTTGAGAATTGGGTGGCATCTGCATGACTCGATAGCCGCGATAGGTCGTTTCTAACGGCTCGACCCAGTCAGATTGATGGGCAGTCAAGTCATCCATCGTCAATAACCCGCCGACTGAGGCCAGATAATCGGTGATGTGCGCCGCGATCGCCCCTTGATAAAACGCGGCGGCACCGCGATCAGCGAGCTGACGCAAGGTGTGGGCCAGATCAAGATTCGTGATCTTCGTACCGGCTGCGGGCACGGTGCCCCGAGGCAAAAAGGGACAAGGTGCAGGCGCGTATTGCTGTAGATAGTCGCGATCGCGTCGCGTCCAGTGGGTCTGCGAGCCCGTGACCGGATAACCCGACTCGGCCAGCGCGATCGCAGGCTGCAGTAGAGTGGCCCAATCCAGTTGCCCAAATCGCTGATGCGCCTGCGCCCAAGAATCAACGGCCCCCGGCACCGTCAGCGCCGCCCGTGGCCCCCGCTGGGGAATTGCCGTTAGCCCCTGGCGCGTATAGCAGTCAATCGTGGCAACTTGCGCCGACCGACCAGAACCGTTAAGCCCCTGAACTGCTCCGGTCTGGGCATCGTAGATCAGCCAAAAGGCATCGCCTCCCAGCCCAGTCATGTGGGGATAGACCACGCTCAGGGCAGCCTGCGTGGCGATCGCGGCATCCACTGCATGGCCGCCATCACTCAAAATCTGTGCCCCAACTGCCGAGGCTAAGGCGTGAGGACACACCACCATCCCGTGGGGCGATCGCACGGCCTCAGTCACCTGCTGCATGTCACCACCTGCTGGTTTCGCTCTCTTTAGACAAAACGAGGCGCGATGCATCATCGCGCCTCGTGACCACCGTCATAAAGTCTTAAATCCGATCAGCCGAGGCGATAACCAAACCCACGCACCGTTTTAAGATATTCCGGTTTGCTGGGATCTTCTTCCAGCTTTTCGCGAATCCAGCGAATGTGCACATCGACCGTTTTGTTGTCGCCCATGAAGTCGTGGCCCCAAACTTTATCAATTATCTGGTCACGCGACCAGACGCGTTTGGGCTGACTCATAAACAGCTCTAAAATGCGAAATTCCTTGGGCGATAGGCTGACCTCTTCCCCCTTGAGAAACACGCGGCACTCTTTAGGATTCAGCTCAACCGCCTCAAACCGCAGCACCGGATCCGGCTCTTGGTCGGCAGCGCCCCGATGGCGGCGCAACAGGGCGCGACAGCGGGCAATGAGCTCACGCATGCCAAAGGGTTTAGTCAAGTAGTCATCGGCACCCACTTCGAGTCCCACAACCCGGTCAGTCTCAGTACCCTTAGCACTCAAAATCAATAACGGCACATCAATGCCTTGATGCCGCAGCAGCCGACACAAATCCAGACCATTCATGCCCGGCAGCATCAAATCTAAAATCACCAGATTGATGTCGGGGGCGGCTCGGCGAGCGCTGTTTTTCGTGCCCCCCAACATTTCTAGGGCGGTCAAGCCGTCTTCCGCGACCAAGACCTCAAACCCAATCTCTGCTAGCGCTAAGCCAACGGTCTCACGGATGAGTTCTTCATCTTCAACAATCAATACTCGTCCCAACCCAACCCGCACACCCTTCTCATAAGCAGACGGCAACGTTAGAGATGACATATGAAGTATTCAGTCATTTACACCCTCACTCTACCAATCTAAGTGGCTCTTTTAAACCCGTAATAACCTTCCGTCAAAGTACAAGCACAAAAAGCCAGCCCCATACCGCAGGAAAACTCGGACTATTCGCTCAAAATCAATGATTTCGGCAATTTTGAGCCCTTAATCCCTATAACGAAACCGCCTCAATCGCTCAAGCAAGCAAACATGGCTGCGATGCTACTAACGCTCAGAATCATAACGACAAACCGGGCGGTTTATTTACCCACCCATCCTTAATCCACACTGATGAACTGTGAATACCAGTTCTACAAATTGCAGCGACACAGACAAGTCGACTTTCTCTCAGTCGAAGACCCTGCTTGTTGGCCTGGCCTGCCTACCGGACTGACGCCGCCGCTCAGCCCGACGTTCCTTGAGCGGAGTCGGAAGGGAGATCTGTAGTCCAGTTTCGGAGGAATAGTACAACTGCACAAAACAGTAGCGCGCTGAGCGTAGCGGTAAGGAGTGAATTTTGCGGTCTGCTTAAATCGGTAATCGGTAAGGAGTACCCCTTCTCCAAGGGTTACTCCTGTAGTCGGGAAGCAGCAGCTGGAGAAGTCGTCCGGAGGGTGCGGAGACGGTTAATTGCGGCGGCGAGTTCTTGCATTCGAAAGGCGGCAAACTCGCCACTCAACTGGTCATTCAGACAATCCAAGCCGTGAGAGGCAATATCGGCGGCCACCGCTTGCAAAACAGCGGCGAGCGATCGCTCACCGTCCAGATAATGTCGCTGAGCGTAAACGAGGGCAGCCGCGATCGCTTTCACCTGACCCGGTTCCACCAGCTGCTCGACCGCCGACAGGTCAATTTCGGTCATGCCGAGCCGAATTTCGTCCGTCGCTCTGACCTTAAGACTCACGGCTCGGTGTCCCCGTTGCGGGTCAATACTATCGGGTAAAACCACGCGCGGGCTGAGGCTGCCAAATTGTTGTCCACCTTCAGCCTGCCGTTCGGTGCGATCGTCAGCGGCAATCTGTCGAGCTTGGGCGGTAACATCCGCAACCTGATACTCATTGAGCGCGATCACTGTGTCAGCAACCTCAAAGTAGTCACCACTGCCGCCCATCACCAAAATTGTTGACACGCCGTAATCGATGTACAGCTGTCGAACTTTATCGACAAACGGCGTGATCGGTTCCTGGGCTTTCGCAATCAGCGCCTGCATGCGGCGATCGCGAATCATGAAATTGGTGGCTGAGGTGTCTTCATCCAGCAGCAGGGCCGTGGCCCCGGCTGCCACCGCTTCGATGATGCTGGCTGCTTGGGAGGTGCTGCCACTCGCATCAGCAGTCGAAAATTGCTCGGTTGATTGGCCCTGAGGCAGGTGGTTGAGAAAAGGGGAGACATCCACTCCGGTCACGCTGCGTCCCTCTTCGGCTCGCACCTTAACCGCCGTCGCCGTCGTCACCACCTGCTCGCGACCGTCTCCGGGTACGTGATTATAAATGCCCTGCTCGATCGCCTTGAGTAGAGTTGACTTGCCGTGATAGCCACCGCCCACAATCAGCGTGATACCGGTGGGAATGCCCATGCCGGTGATGGGTTCACCGTTGGGCTGGGTCAAGCTGACCTGCAAAGACGCAGGCGATTGAAAGGGCACTGCTGCGGGTCCTAGCGATCGCTCATCAACGCCGCTGCGACGGGGCAAGATGGCGCCATCGGCGACAAAGGCGACTAACCGGCGCTCTTTGAGTTGATCACGCAGCCAGTCGGCGGTCTCAGCCGTATCCCCCTGAGCTTGAATAGCCGTAGCATCCAGCTGGGAATAGCTCAAAGCTTGTTCTACTAATTGTGGCAAATCATCGCACAGCAGCTCAGCGGCTTGTCGCCCGGCAATACGGCGACCGTGGGCCGGTAGTCCGACCACGAATCGTACCTCAACCGAGGTTTCAGAGACGGTCACAGCGTTGCGCGACAGCATAGCCTGAGAAGGGGCCACGATGGCAATCAGGCCGCTTTTGCCTGACCCTCGGTGGCTAGAGTAACCCTGCGCCTGCTGATGAAACTGCCGGAGCAAATAATCTTCTAGGGCGATGCGACGACTGGCAGTTTCGTACAAGTTGCTGGGAAAGCCTGCAATTGCCTGTGGCACGACAACTCGTAATCGACTCGGAGCGGCAAACGGGTCGCCCTGAACAGAGTCAACGTGCAGCGTAAAACCGGCAAGCGGATGCTGTCCTCGCAGTGATTTGTAAGCCTTGTAGCTGCAGCGGTCTAACGCTTCCAGGCGATCTCGAAAGTTATGGTCAGGCATGGTCTACCACCTTAATCGACCGATGGGCTAACGCCATCTGATCGAGATCACACCTGCAGTAGATGCGTATCACCCCAGGCTTAGACGAAGATCATCCTACAAATTTGACTCCGTCACCGGAATTTACTGCGTTTCGGCTGATATTAATACTGCACCCACAAAACCCACGACCCATGACCCCCTCGCCATCCTTTCAGGCTGCTTCACCCGCCACCGCTTTGCAGTTATTTCTTCAAGCTTCGGCTAAACGTCCTCTGGCCCTGCTCGCGCTGATCTTCGGGGTGCTTCTAGGTCTGGCTCCCTTCGCCACAACGACCGCCTTGGCATCCGAGGTGACGGGTGAACCGCTAGCCGATGGTGTTTATGCCTTTGGTGATAGCCCCGAGGCCAATCAAATTGGGGCCACCTATATGGTGATGGCGGTCAACAACGGTGACGTGATGGGAGGCTTTTATCAGCCGGCTTCATCTTTCGATTGCTTCAGCGGACAGATCGCGGGTCAAACGCTAGACCTCACCGTGGTTAATAGCTATGAGCAAACCGAGCACCCCTTCTCGCTGGCGATGGAGGCGAATGACCCGGTCGCTTCGCAGGCGGGTGGTGTAACTCAATGGGTACCCGCAGGGTTTCATGCTCTGGCTGAACTCAGTGAGACTGACCACACGGTATTACAGGTTTGCCAGGCTCAAGGGTAAACGCCGCCATCCAATTCACTTTTAGTTCTTCGTCCCCCATGAGAGCGGCGATCGCCCTAGAGCGACCGCCGCTCTCATACTTAGATAGAGGAGAAAAGCATACTGCTATTCAGCAACGCCCAAATTATCAGTGGACTGAATTTGCTCCTCACAAAGATGCGTTACGTGAGTAAAGCCTGTCTGCTTGGACATATGATTTAGCCCTACTCTCAACCCAGGTCAGTTGAGGTCTGCC
>CALCPB010001047.1 GCA_937897665.1 uncultured Halomicronema sp.
GTCCGGCACTCCATCCACGCTCACCCTTACAATATCCATACAGAACTAAAAATCACGCTACTCATATCAGATTCCCCTATGAAAGCAATGGACTTCTTTCGGATGAGTGAAGGGCGTTGGATTTCTCAACGCACCACTCACCATCTTGCAATGCGGCGCACGGAATTGGGCCAACTCGAAATCACCGCTTCGGTGCTCGAAGCCACGGCGCCTAAGGTGCTTGAGATTTGTGCGATGCATAACATTGACCCCAGTCGCGCGATCGGCGGCGCGGCCGTGAGTTGGCAAGGCTCGATGGCCTGGGACGAAGCCGACCAACAGCAAACCGGCGCCACCGTCCTGGTTTTAGTTCCTGACGCCGATAATGACGCTGCCGGGCAACTCTTGAGAGAAAAAGGCTACGCCGAAACCGCGCCGGTGGTCGGTCATTATGCGGTCGATCGCCAAGACGGTTTGTTGCTCACCACCGACTACTCCACCATGAGTTCAGTTGAGCGGTTTCAGTTTCTGAGCCCATCTACCCGCATCCGCACCAGCACCGTCATTGGCTTGTCGAATACAGCTTCCTTCTGCGTTGAAAGGCGGGGCGACCTTGAGCCGCCGACTGCCGCCATATCCGCCGCTAATCTTGAGGATCTGCCGACCGCTCAGTATTCGGTCTGGGGCTGGTAAAGAAAGGTATCAGAACTCAGCATCCAGAGATTTACCCTCCGTTAATTGAGGTTTTTGCACCGATGAAGCCTCGCCTAAAAGCCCTCAAAGCAAAGCACTGCCTGCCTTAGACCGAATGTTAAGCTCTGTGATGATTTGTTCAGAATCTCCAGAGGCGTTCACCGTCTTCCCCTATTATTGGCATTACGATTGTGAAAAATTCTCAGATATCGGAGATTCAGACGTGGCGCTTCCATTGTTGAATTATTCCCCCTCAAGCCAAAACCAGCGAGTTGCTGGGTACGACGTGGGCGGTGACGAACAGCCTCGCGTTTTCAGCACTGACGACCTGCTGGACTCGACCAGTATGGGCGCTTTGATTGACGCGGCCTATCGCCAAATCTTTTTCCACGCCTTCAAGTGGGATCGCGAGCCTTTCTTAGAGTCTCAATTGCGTAACGGCCAAATCACCGTGCGTGACTTTATTCGCGGGCTCCTGCTGTCCAAAACCTTTTACAACAGCTTTTACGAGAAAAACAACAACTATCGATTTGTTGAGCATTGCGTAGAGCGAGTTTTGGGCCGTCAAGTTTACAGCGATCGCGAAAAGATTGCCTGGTCGATTGTGGTGGCTACCAAGGGTATCCAAGGCTTTGTTGATGAGCTCTTAGACAGCGACGACTATCTCAACAACTTTGGCTTCAACGTGGTGCCTTACCAGCTGCGGCGAGTGTTGGCGAGTCGCGAAGAAGGCGAAATGCCCACTAATCTGCGACTGCCTCGCTACGACGAGTACTACCGTTCGATTCTGGGCTTCCCTCAGGCGATCTGGCAGACTCAAGTGCGGCGCTTTGTGCCTCAAGAGAAAAAGCCGACCGAGGGCAATCCTCAGCTGTTCTTAGATATGGCTCGGAAGATTCAGCCGATGTCGAAAGTTCCAGCCCGCGTGACGACTGCGGACATCAATATTGCTACCAAGGTGCCTTACCGTCGGCTAGCCTCTTAGCTACGCTTAACGGGAACCCGTTAAAAAAAGGAGGGCGTTAACGCCCTCCTTTTTTTTGATTTTCAACCGCTGTGATTTTCTGCAGCGGCGATTACAGAGAACTGTAGTCTTTGTCAATGGGGGACGACAGCCGCACGGTTCGTAGGTATGATTCTTGGTATGGCATCTACACATTCAGCAGGGACACCTGTAAAAGTGTCATTTCACCCTCCTGCAATCGTGAATCGATCTGTACTCTGCGCTTAAGCGTTCCTATGACAACTTGCAGCGCTCTTTGTCGCCCGCATCTTTATAACTGAATTGGGTAATCTGCCAGCATGAGCAATATGGATTCTTACGAGTCGTGGTCAAGTCATCAGGCGGCTTCGGCGTCTGAGCTTGAAAACCACCTCTATCTCTATCTCAAGCAATGTCGGCAGCAGGAATCCGCTGATCACGTGCTGCGCCGCTTTCAGGACTTATTTATACAAGCTAACCCTCATCCCGAGTCGCTCGTTTGGGAAGCTTTAGTCGAGCTAGCGCATCGGCCCCACTCTGAGCGTGAGTTTAAGTACACCCTCAACCGCTGTAGCTATACGCTCATCAACCCCTGGTCGACGGAGCCCAAAAATCATTGGGCGGTGCCGGCGCTGGTGCAGATGTTTGAGACGATTCCGGAAGCGCCAGCCCAGGAGACTGAGACGCAACGGGTACGTGAGCTGGGTCGTCTCTTTACCACGACCGACCAGTATGCCGCTTTGCGCCGGTTTGCTAACCTGATTGACGCGCCGGCTCCAGAAATGGTGCCACCCTTAGCGGATCAGCCGGTCGCCAAACAGCTCAAGCGCTATCCGTTTTTGTATGACAGCAGCCTGCTGACCAAAGACAGCGACCAGCATCAAAAAGCTCAGGTCGGCAAGCTGCGCCAAGATGCTGAGGCCACGTTGGGAGTCAAACTCGCGCGGTATTGCCACCAACAGAAGCAAGGCGCAACTTGCCATATTCCGAACCCGACCCGCCTCTCTGAGACGGAGCTGAATCAGGCATTGGCTTACTACACCGGCAAGGTGGAAGGGAGTCGCAGCCACCGAGATTTGGCTCAAATGTTCCAGACTTACAGCAAAACGGTGCGCTCTTTCCGAGACTTTAAAGAGGAGTTTTTGGAATATTTGCTGTCGCCGCTAGCAGATGCTGACCCCAAATACGTCAACAACCATTTTGGTAAGGCGCTGCGGCAATTTTTGCGGGATACTCTCAGTGACTTTGACGGCCAGCGGCTCACTAATTTCATCATCATCACGACCTGCCAAAAGCTCTTGAACTTTTTGGTGGTGCAAGGCCGGCAGCAGCCGGTTTTCCGTCGATTTTGGCAACTCCTGAAGGAAACTGGCCATACGCTGACGGTCGGATTACTGCTGCGGATCGTGCTGTTTTGTGGTCCGGTGAAGCCCTGGCTAGAAAACCGGATGACGGTGCTGTTTAACTATCACGAAAGCCGCATGTGTAAAGAGGTGCCCTGGCTGATGGATGCCCTGGAGCATGTCAACGTGGCGCTGCTCACCAACTTTGGTAAGTTTGGCTATTCCTTTACTTAATCTGCTGCGATCGCGCGCGGGCTGGGCGATCGCGTTCGGCGTGATACTGGGAGCTTTACTACGATGGCTGCAGCTATCCGGTAAGGTTTTTTGGCACGATGAGGTGTATACCGCTCTGCGGGTGGTCGGCTACCAGGGCAATCTGGTCGAACCAAGCCTGTTTACCGGCCAGCCCTTTACGGCCGCGACGCTGCAGCAGTATCAGACCTTTGCCCCTGACAGCACCTTTGCCGATACCTGGCGATCGCTGGTCGGGAATCCTGAGCATCCGCCCCTGTTCTACGTTTTAGAGTGGGGCTGGGTCAAGCTGTTTGGCCCCTCCGTGACGGCGTTTCGGAGCCTCTCGATGGTGCTGAGCTGGCTGACGTTTCCGGCGGTAGCGGGATTTGCTCGCGATCTGTTTGGCCCGCGGCAACCGGCCATCGTCATTGCCCTGCTACTGTTTGCCACCTCGCCGGTACAGGTGCTGTATGCGCAAGAGGCGCGGGAATATAGTCTGTGGACTGGCTTGACGGTAGTGTCGAGCTGGCTGCTGCTGCGGGCGGTGCAACAGTCGACTCGGCGCGATTGGATTTTGTATGTCATCGCCACGGCGCTGCTGTTTTATACCTCGCTGCTGTCGGCCCTAGTGGCCCTAGCCCACAGTTTGTATGCGCTGGTGGTGCTGCCCCGCCGCCGCTGGTGGACTTTTGCCACGGCGATGACGGCGGCAGGGCTGCTCTTTGCGCCCTGGCTACTTACCCTCTTCATTCAAGCCGATCGCTTCCAAAAAGTGACCGCCTGGACTTTGGATACCTTTCCGCGCGATGTGTTAGTCAAACTTTGGGGACTGCATTTTTCAGCGCTGCTGATCGATCCTAGCCTGCCGCTAAACCATCTCTATACTTATCTCGTGCCACCGCTGGTGCTGGTGCTCATCGGGGTCAGCCTTTATGGCTGCTGGCGACAGCTGCCGCCGACCACTGCTTGGTTACTGATCTTATTAACGGTGGTGCCCCCGGCGGTGCTGATCGGCGGTGATTTAATCAGAGGCAGTCGTTTGTCTTCCGAAACGCGGTACTTTTTTCCAGCGATGACGGCAGCTCAACTGGCGATCGCGGGATGGCTTGGCCTGCAGTTGCAAACCCGGCGCCGCGTCACGACCTTTTGCCTAATGGGGGTGGTGAGCTGGGGGCTCATCAACAGCTATCACATGGTTACTGCCGATACCTGGTGGAATAAGCGCACTGGCACCTTCAACCAGGCAATCGCGGCCGCGATCGCCACCGTTGATGCTCCCCTTATCTTGTCGCAAAAAAACAGTGTGCTGCTGGGTGAACTTATTTCGATGAGCTACTACCTTTCCCCAGAGACCCCGTTTCAGGTGACCTATGCGCCAGACTTGCCCCAGCCTCAGGGTGATCGCACCGTGCTGCTGTTTTACCCTTCGGGGGAGCTGATTCAAGCCTATGACTGTGCGACTCCCTTTCCTGGCGTCACCGCCAACCTGTGGCGCACCGACTGTGCTCAACCTTGAGTCGTGGGTAGGGGCTTAATGCGGAGGTTGCCGGTGAGAAACCGAGGTTGAAACAGCACGCGCAGTAAAATCCACAGCGATCGCAGTTCACCTGGCGAGTTCCACCGCTTCCACTGGCCGGGACGACAAAAGAGCATTTCGATCAGCTGTCGTTGTTGGGTCATGGTCAGCGGCTCAAAGGCCACTATCGCTAACGGAAAATCTTCCTGATCTGACGTCTCAATCAGTTTACCGGGGAGCGAGAGCGCTGCCTCGGCAATCACTAAGGTCACGTTGCGCTCCTCCCCTGGGGCTAGTGGCGGTAACCCCCGCTGAGTGAGGGCAATGACGGCCCCCGTTTCGGCCATATGCTCAGTGACGCCCCACCATGACGTCAGCCGCATCGGCCCGGTGGCCTCGGGCGTTTCTACGACCAGCCGCACCACTCGTCGTAACGCGAGCCAAACGTCGTTCTTGGGGGTGGGCACATCCAACAAAATCAAGAGGGCGATCGCCAGCATGATGAGGTTGTAGGCACTCCACATCCAACCAATCGCCAGCCCTCTGGGATAGTAAGCACCATCGCCCATCATCGCCAAACACCAGCCTAAATTACGCCAGAGGCTAATCGCTGTGAGAAAAAAGACGATGAGTAAAGGCCAGGCTAGCTTCCAGTTAAAGACAAACCGCTGGCGGCTGATGCCTTTGGGCGTCACATGAAAACCCTGGGAAAAGGGCTGCAGCAGGGCCTGAATCACCGTCGCCGCCAGAGGAAACACCAAGACAAGAGTATAAACATCGGACAACAGCGCCGATCGCGCTCGATGGTTCAGCCAGCTAAACACCGTGAGCTGCACCAAATAGTAAGGCAAAAAGAAATACAGCACCTCTGCCGTCGAGGCCTGAATGGGAATCACCTGCAAAAATGTATAGGCCAGCGGCATGAGCAGAAACACGATGCGGGGGATGCTGCTAAACCAATGCAGCAGCCCGTCCAAATGGGCCAGCCGCTGAATCGGTGTCAGCCCTGGAATGGTGAGCGGGTTGGACTCAATGAAAAACGCCTGCAGCGTGCCCTGAGCCCAGCGAATTCGCTGCGTGGCATGGGCGGCGATCGTCTCTGCCGCTAGACCCGCGCTCAACTTTTCCTCCAGATAAATGACCTGGTTACCTTGGGCCGCCAGCCGCACAGCGGTGAAATAGTCTTCGCTCAAGGACTCAGTCACAAAGCCGCCAGTCGCTTCGAGGGCGGCACGGCGCACCACAAATGAAGTGCCCGAGCAAACGACTCCGCCCACACCATCGCGCATGGGCTGAATCTGGCGATAAAACACCTCTTCATCAGGCGTGAGAATGCCTTCGAGTCCGAGGTTACGGGCAATTGGGTCAGGATTGTAGAAACTCTGCGGCGTCTGCACCAGCGCCACCTGCGGATCTTGAAAAAATCCGACGGTGCGCCAGAGAAAGTTGCGGGTGGGCACAAAATCCGCAGCAAAGGAAACGATCAGCGCGCCCGAGGTCTGGGCGAGCGCATGGTTTAAGGTGCCGGCCGTGGCGTGGTGATTGTCGGGCCGGGTGAGATACTCACAGCCGAGTTCTGCCGCTAAGGCTTGAATGGCAGGACGTCGCGTGTCATCCAGCAAGTAAACGGTGGTGTCGGGATAATCCATCGCCTGGCAGCCAATCACTGTCCGTCGCAGGATAAACGCTGGCTCATCATAGGTGGGAATAAACACATCCACCCGGGGCGTATAGCGCCCCGCAATCACCTCCCCCTGCAGCTGATCGGCTTGGGGGCGGCGATCGCTCACCCGCAGCAGCAGCACCAGTTGAATAATGCTGCCCGTCACCCCTAACAGCTCCATCACCAGCAACAAAATGCTCAAGGTGCCGCTCAGGGGCGTCGCGAGGTTGAGCGTTGAGAGAATGCGCCAAGATAAATAGCGCAATAGCAGCCCGAGCAAAATCGCGATCACGATGATCCGTGACCAGGTTTGCGGCCTCGGGGACACTTTGGTAATCACCCAGGCCACCAAAAATAGCGTCACCGTGGGAACTAGCAGGTAGCGCCCGGCCAGCATCGGCGCTTCGGCCCAGACTGGTGGATTGGCCTGAATTTCAGCAATTTGAGCAAAAATGCTGGCAATTTGCGATTGCCCCGCAAACCAGGCGATCGCGATGCCCGCTGCACCCACCACAATGCTGATGAGGACAAACGTGGCCCAACGCATGGAACCGACCGCTGGCTGGGTCGGCCCTGGCGATGGGGTTGACCGTGTCTGAACAGGAGGCAAGGTCTTCATAGGAGGCGCAGGGGGAGGAAGAATAGAGGGTCGGGTGTGAAGGGTGAGCGGAATAACGAGTATCCACAATGGGAAGCAGGGGTCGCTTCAAGGCTCCGTAGCTGCGCCCTGAACGGCCATCAGCGAAGCAATCAGGCTCAACCCTTTCCTCGCTCGGCAAGGGCAACGCCCCATCCGAATCTCACCGTAATTCACCAATTTAATATTCAAAGTGGGGCTTTAAAGATTTTAAAAAGCTTCTAAATGTGGCCGAATCAGCCGCATTCAATCAATAAAATTGCTGAGACAAGTCACTGCATAATAAATGCGAAAAGGGCTGCTTTGGTCGGAAAGTCAAGGTCAATGGACTCCCTCAAAACAACCTGTTCTCTATTGTGCCAAGTTAACCGACCGACTGCTGACTCATCTAAATTCCCCCGCGATCGCGCGGTCAGAACGCGGCTGGTACCCGGAAAAACCATCGGATCAGGAGAACCGCGATCGCCGCCCTGCAGTCAGCCGACGCTACGTTATCGTAAGACTGACAAGTCTGTGAATCAGAGATATCACCCTATGGCGACGCAGTGCCTG
Source organism: uncultured Halomicronema sp. (assembly GCA_937897665.1). GTDB lineage: Bacteria > Cyanobacteriota > Cyanobacteriia > Phormidesmidales > Phormidesmidaceae > Halomicronema. Next base: position 7,600 of record CALCPB010001047.1, read on the forward strand.
AGCTGGCAAGAGCTGGAAACCCTGACAGATTACGCGATCGACCGCGTCAATGGCCCGACCAATGCCCAAGCGCGACTGCGGCTATTTGGCCAAGACGAGTCGGCGGTGCGCGTCACGCTCTATCGCGATAATCATGCCTGGTGTCCCTATTGCCAAAAGGTCTGGCTCTGGCTCGAAGAAAAACAGATTCCCTATCGCATCGAAAAGATCACGATGTTTTGCTACGGCAAAAAGGAAGCCTGGTACAAACGCAAAGTCCCCTCAGGCATGCTGCCTGCCCTAGAACTCGATGGTCGCCTGATCACCGAAAGCGATGATATTTTGCTGGCCCTAGAGCGCACCTTTGGCCCTCTCGCCTACGGCATGCAAGATCGGCAAGTGATGCCCCTGCGCCAGCTCGAACGGCTGCTGTTTCGCGCCTGGTGCTATTGGTTGTGCTATCAATCGCGATCGCCCCGCGAAGAGCAACATAATCGCGAGCAGTTCATTCAAGTCGTCGCCCAGGTCGAAGACGCCCTTAGTCAGACACCAGGGCCGTTTTTTCTCGACCCCTTCAGTACGGCTGACGTGATCTTCACGCCCTATGTCGAGCGGATGAATGCCAGCCTGTATTACTACAAAGGCTATTCCCTACGGGAAGAGAACCCCTATCTGTCGGCCTGGTTTGACGGGCTAGAGAGCCGCTCTACCTATCGCGGCACCCAGAGCGATTTTCATACCCATGTGCATGATTTGCCGCCGCAAATGGGCGGTTGCTACGACAACGGCGAACCCCAAACCCTGGCCTATCAGCAACGGGTGGATCAGGGGCCGTGGCTGGGGTTGCCCGATGTCACCTATCCCGAACCGGAGTCGGCACGAGCCGAAGCACTGCAGCGAGTGTTGCGGCATCGCCCGAATCTGCTGCGCGTCAACCCCGTAGAGAGCGATACGTTTGACCCGGCCCTGCGCTGTGCGCTGACTCATCTAATGACGGGCGAAACCATATCGCCGCCGCCCGGCACGGATCAAGGCCTGCGCTATCTGCGAGATCGCATCAGCGTGCCCCGCGATATGTCGATTTATGCGGCCAAGCGTCTCCGCGAGTCGTTAGAACACACCGCCGCCCTTGTTGGCGATCAGCAAGGCCCGGCGATTTCGCCCAAACATCGCCACGACCAAAACCCGCTCGATTTTGCTCCGGTGTGAGTCCTGGATCGTAGGGGTTTGGCAGTGCCAAACTACCTGTTTAGCCCAGCATCCTGCTAGATCCCCCTGAAAAAGGGAGACTTCAAAGCCAGCTCATGAATAGCTCCCTTTTTCAGGGGGCAGCGCAGCGGGGGATCACAGACTACGCTAAACACATACGGGCCAAAACCCCACAGGAAATTGTCTATTCTGGGGACGGCTTTTAAGAACCATCCCTGCCCCGATTTGTGTCAGCAGATCATTCTGAGGGACAGATCTGATCGGCGTAGGGCGCGGGCACCACAATGTAGCCCGACGCGCCATCGCCCAATATCCAGTTGCGAGCCAAGCCCCACCACCACCAGTGAGCCCCAGCATAGGCACAGGTCACACTGTCAAGCTGATCTTCCACGACCTTGAGTGCCTTACCGCCGCTGGGCACTTCAGGCAACACCTGGGCAGGCAGCGGGAGTGCCGGGGTCAGGGTCGGGAAGGTGGCAATTTGCAGACTTCGCAGCTGGTCGAGCGCTTGCCGACGCGCGGCAATACGACCCTTCTTATACTTCAAAATGCGCTCTAGCCGAAACAGGTGAATCGTGGCGGGGTGAGGAAACAGCTCAATCTGATAGCGGCCAACCTTTTGGGGCGTCATGGTAGGCGCATGGCGAAACCCTCGCGCCTCTAGTGCCAAGCCAAAGTCAATTAACGTGGCGGCAAAGGGCCGATCGCGATTCGCCGGATAACAGCCCGCATCATATTTACCAAAATAGCGGTGCGCCAGGCGATCGCAAATCCGCATTCCCTTGTCATTAGGAATTAGGGTCGGCGCATCCACCGCAATCAGTGCGGGCTCATCAGGTGCCACTTGGCGATCGATCCACGCTAAAACGTCGGCCCGCGAGGCATAGTGTTCCAGCGTGACCAGTTCTAGCCCCGCTGTGGTGCGCTGCAAACAGCAAACGCCGCTGCCACCCGACTGCCAGCCCAAATCAATTCCTAAAAAGCGCATCCACCACCTGGTAATCTCCCCTTAAGCACTGTAAGGGTTAGGAGGTGGAGGAGTAGGGGACTGGAGAGTCGGAGAGTACAGGGTAAAGGGTAGGGGAGGAGGGTGCAGAAGAGTCGTTGTGATGCCGACGGAGCCTAAGTTTAGGGAGCTTTCAGGGCATGGGCGCGCTGCTTGGAGCGCGCAAAATCCCGCGTGAATTCCCGGATAGCTTGTGTAAACTCTTGAGTGCAGGTGGGGCAAGAGACGAGGTTATAGAAGAATGGTTGCGATGTAGACGGAGCCTGAGTTTGAGGAGACATTTGAGACATAGGTGAGTTGGCTGGAGCAAGTAAAATCTCTCGTGAATTCCCGGATAGCTTGGGTAAACTCTTGAGTGCAGGGTTATATGCACTTTTTTCCTAGGAACTTTTATGGCGATCGCACTCTCCCCCTCCACTTTTATTCATAAGCCCATCAAGTTTGGCACTGACGGTTGGCGGGGCATGATGGCGGCTGATTTCACCTTTGAGCGGGTGCAGCAGGTGGCTCAGGTGGCTGCCCACGTGCTCAAGCAGTGCTACGGCGAACAAACCGGCAGCAACACTGTGATTGTGGGGCACGATCGCCGATTTCTCTCGCCCGAATTTGCCCGCACGGCAGCGGAGGCGATCGCGGCGCAGGGCTTCGACGTCATGTTGTCAGAGGATTTTGCTCCGACCCCAGCCTTTAGCTGGGCAGCGAAAGATCAGGGTGCGCTCGGCGCGGTTGTGATTACGGCCAGCCACAACCCGGCGGCTTACAACGGTTTCAAAATCAAAAGCGCCTTTGGCGGTTCGGTACCCCTAGAGGTCACACAAAAAGTAGAAGCTCAGCTGGATCAAACCTTCACCCCAGTAGCTCAGCCCGGTCAGCTAACGCGCTTTGATCCGTGGGCCAGCTATTGCCAAGAGCTGCAGTCTAAGGTAGACCTGGCCGCGATTCAGGCGGCGATCACCAGTGGTCAGCTGACGGTGTTTGCCGACGTCATGCACGGGTCGGCAGCGACGGGACTCGCACGCTTGCTCGGTCAGCCAGTGCAAGAGTTGAACACCGACGCT